>JAUYQP010000044.1 GCA_030697205.1 Mycobacteriales bacterium | reverse complement strand
GCCGGCATCGTCGTCGACCGCGTCCACGACTCCAACGTCGCCCGGTCTTGCTCCGTCAGTTCCACCACAGCAGTAGATGGCATGAGCCATCGTGACTGCCAACGCCGGCTATGTAAAGGAACTAATGCCGCACGACACTAGGCGAGCCCTCCCGCTCTCGATCCTATGCGGGTCGCCGCTCAGCAGCCGAGGTTGTTGCCCGGGTGCGCGGCGTGCGTCGGGCTGTTGTTGCCCGACAGCGGGATCGCGAGCTGCCGGGTGCCGTCGGTGCCCGACGCACCGTCGGCGCGAGCCAGCTCCTGCAGCGCCCTGACCGTCGACGGGCTAGGCACGCGCAGGACGTAGCCGCGGCCGTAAGCGCCCTCGCAGACGAAGAAGACGTTGTAGGCGCCGTTCCAGTCGACGAGCCGGTCGCCGGGCACGGGTCCAGCACCGCCGACGTCGGCCTGGAGGGCGTCCGGCCCGTCACCGCCGAAGACGACGTCGGACCCGTTGACCGTCGCCGCCACCAGGTCGGTGTCCGCGACAGGCGCGAGCGCGGCCCATCCGGGCGAGCCCACCAAGGGGCTGCCCTTCCACCAGGTGCCGATCGGCCAGCCGTCGCGCGTCGCCGTCCTGCTCTTGCCCTGACCGGCCGCCATCGCCTTCAGGTCGACGAGGTCGTCGCCGAAGCCGGCGTAGACCCGGTCGTCGCCGAGGCCGCCCCAGACGACGTCCGAGCCGTCACCGCCGAAGACGAGGTCGCTGCCGTCGCCGCCGTTGACGAGGTCGTCGCCCAGACCGGCGAAGACCCAGTCACGGCCGGTGCCGCCGAGCACGACGTCCCGGTCGCCGCCCAGGGCGTCGAGGACCTCGACGTCGTAGCCGAACGACTCCTCGAGGACGGCGACGGAGAAGGCACCGTCGGAGGTCGTGACCCGTCGCGCACCGCCGAGCTCTGCGGGAGTGACCCTCCGCAGCCGGCCGTGGTCACCCACGAGGGCGTTGCGGCCGCCGGCAGCGTCGAACCAGTCAGCGCCGCCACCACCGAAGGCCACGTCGTCACCGGCACCGACCGAGATCCAGTTGCGGACGGGCGCGGCCAGCCCGTGGTCCTTCGCACCGGCCACGTCGACGCGTGCGACCGCGCACGCCTCCGCGGTGGGCTGCGCCGTGCACGTCTCGACCGTGCGGGGAGCCGTCGCGACCCGGGACACCAGGTCCATCCGGTCTGGCACTCCCAGGACGCCGGTCAGCGACCCGTCGGCGCCGCGGTAGTCGACGTGGCCCCAGTCGCCGAAGACCAGGTCGTCTCCGGCCCCGCCCTGCAGGCGGTCGGCACCGTCACCGCCGAAGGCGGTGAAGCCGAGCACCGAGCCTGCGCCGAGCAGGCTGTCGTCGCCCTGCTCGAGGTTGACCACGAGGACGCCCTGGTCGGCGCCGAGGCCCACGGTCACCACGTCGTTGCCTGCCCCCGTGTTGAGGGTGCTGGTCGTGCGGACCGCACCGGTCCCGCTGCGGCCCTCCCAGGCCAGGACCGCCCGGTCCGCACCGTCACGCCGCGCGCCGGTGAGGGAGACGGTGTCCGCCTGCGCACCGAGCCACGTCGTGACGCCCTGCGCAAAGCTGCCCTCGGTCGCGGTGTAGGTCACCACACCCAGGCCCGTGACGGCGAGGCTCCGGTCCGTCGCCGTGGCGGTCCGCCCGACCGTGCTGTCCCTGTCGCTGACCATGAGCAGGTTCTCGCCGCCGGCAGCGTCCAGGTCGACGCCGCCCCGGATGTCGTCGAGGGTCCCGCGCAGCAGGCCGGGGACGGGCGCACCCAGCACTCGGGGCTCCGCGCTGCTGACGAAGACGCGGTCGTCGGCAGCCGAGGTCCGGAGCTCGGTCGAACCGGCCAGGGTGCCGCGCACGTTGACGTCGTCCGCCGCCGTCCCCGTCTTGATCCGCAGGACGTCGACCGAGGCGTCGTGGCGGACCGGCGCCGCCATCTCGAGGCCTGTCACCTCGGCGAGGTCGGCCATCGTCAGGACGCCACCCCACGAGCGCGGCCGGGCCGTGCGCAGGTCGACATCGGCCCGCACGGGCACGGTGCGGGACCCGGAGTCGACCTCGACGACGTCGACGCCGTCACCGCCGTAGACCTCGAGCGGCGCAGTCACGCCGACCGCGGTCCCGCTGCCTGCGCGGACGGTGCCGCCACCTCCGTCGGTCCAGACCCAGGTCGGGCCGTCGACGGCGTCGAGCTGCACCCGGTCTGCCCCACCACCGGTGTGGACCTCGGTGCGACCCTCGCGGGCAGTGGCGGCGTAGGGCGCCTCTGCCGGCAGGGAGTACGCCGCATGAGTGCCGACCGCCTCCAGCACGTCGGCGCCCGAGCCGAGGACGACCCGCAGCCGGTCGAGGCCGCGCAGGCCGATGCCGCCCTGCACGATGTAGCTGCGCGGACTCCCGTCAGGGCCGAGCTCGGCGAGCGCGAAGGTCTCCG
Organism: Mycobacteriales bacterium; assembly: GCA_030697205.1. Classification (NCBI taxonomy): domain Bacteria; kingdom Bacillati; phylum Actinomycetota; class Actinomycetes; order Mycobacteriales; species Mycobacteriales bacterium. The sequence goes on along the minus strand of JAUYQP010000044.1, from coordinate 43,447 downwards.
GAGCGGCGTCGGTCAGGCCCGCGATGCGGATGCCAGCGGTCGGTCCGGTGCCCTCCCGCCTGATCGTCCCGGACTGACCCGCTGTCATGGCCGAGCCGTCGACGTAGGCCGTGTGCTTCGCGGTCTTGTCCACCGCGTCGCCGGGAATCAGCGCGTCGACCGGGCTGTAGGCCACGTCGCCGGCGAGCAGCAGCGGCTCGGGGAAGGCGAGGTCGACCGAGGCAAGAGCGCGCTCCGCCGCGGGCGACAGGTTGCGCAGGTCGGCGACGACCTCGACCGTCCCGTCGACCTTGCTCAGGTCACCGGCATCACCGACGACGTAGGACGATCCGTCCTCACCGCCGATGAGGTAGGTCTCCGAGCCGCTCGGGGCGCCGCGGACCCAGAAGACGTCGTTGCCCTGCAGCCCGTAGAGCACGTAGCGCTGGACGTTGGTCGCCGCGCTGTCGATGGCGCACGCGCCACTCGCCGACACGGGTGCTCCACGGTCGGGCTGGCGGGGCAGCGCTCGGAGGCCAGGTGTCCCGGCCAGTCCGCCTGCCGCGATCGCCGCCTCGTCGAGAGTCGAGGAGCGGGTCAGCCGAGGGTCGAGGGCGGAGACACCGGGGGCCGTGCTGCTCGGCACGCAGACTGAGACGCCGGTCGGCGTGACCGTGAAGCCGTCCTGCAGCTCGGTGCCGATGGCCACGAAGGTGTTGAAGCCCGCGCCGCCGTCGACGGCCACCTCGTTGTTCGCGACGTACTCGAAGTCGTACTTGAAGGTGTCGTTGCCGTCGCCGCCGGTCGCCTTGATGGAGCCGTTGGAGATGAAGGAGCGCAGCGTGAAGGTGTTGTCCCCGCCGCCGCCCTCGAGGGTCAGCGTGTCCCTGTTGCTGTAGACGGTGAACTCGTCGTTGGCGTCGCCGCCCGTGACGGTCGTCGGGTGGCTGATGCCGTAGGACAGCCAGCCCCGGATCGACTCGCGGTAGCGGAACTGGTCGTCGCCCCAGGGGCCCTCGGTGAGCGAGCCGACCGGGCTGGACGGCGAGGTCGGGGTCCGCACTGCCGCCACCCCCGCTGCGGTGGCCGGGGTGATGGTGTCGGCGTTCCAGCCGAAGATCTGCCCGACCTGGAAGTGGCTGCCGACCGTGCCGGAGCCGCGGCCGCCCTGGATGGTCGTGGCGGTGGCGACGTCGTCGAGCGACACGTCGTCCTCGCCGGCGACGCCGTCGACCAGCAGGCCCTTGAAGGAGCTGTCGTAGAAGACCAGCTGCGTCGCGCTGGCCGTACCGGTGTAGGAGTGCGACACCGGCACCGGGCCGCCCGGGGCCTGGGATGGCGCGGTGGGCGACAGGGCCTTCGTGTTGGCTGCGTCGCGGCTCAGCACGGCGACGACGCCCTCGTCGGCCTTGGAGGCCGCACCGCCACGGTCAGGTCCGGTGATGGCCTGCCCCTTGACGCGGGCCCGCAGCAGGATCTTGTCGGTCCCGGTCGTCCCCTGGACCACCAGTGTGTCGGCCTTGGCGCCGTCGTCGGCGCCGTAGTCGTGGGCGCGCACGGTGCGGTCGTTGCCGTTGGTCTCGACGGTGACGATGTCTGTGCCGGGGCCGCCGTCGACGTACATCCCGACGGGGCCGTCGAGGACCCTGAAGTCGTCGGCGCCCGTCGACCCGAGCAGCCGGGCCATCGAGGTCGGGTCGCTGGTCTCGATCACGCCTGCCGAGGAGGTGAAGCGGCCGCCGAGGCCGTCGACCACACCGGTCACGCCCGCGCTCGAGGTCCCGAGGTCGAGCACCATCGAGGTGCCCTCGTGCTCGATGCGGTCGTTGCCGTAGCCACCTGGAGCGGGCTGGTAGACGACGGCCGACGGGCCACCGCGGACCAGGTCGTCGCCGCTGCCGAGGACGACCACGTTGCAGCCGGTCGCGCAGCTGCCGAGCCCGTTGCCCGAGGTGACGTCGCGCGGGCCCGTCCCGTCGGCACCGATGACGACGGTGTCGTTGCCGGCGCGGGTCTCGATGCGGTCGGTCCCTGTGCCGCCGTCGAGCAGGTCGTCGCCGCCACCGCCCTTGAGCGTGTCGTTGCCGGCACCCCCGAAGACGTTGGCCGGGGTGGTGACGTCGGTGGAGATGGTGACGGTGTCGGCGCCCGGACCGAGGTCGGCGTAGATCTCCTCGACCGCGTCGACCGCGAACAGCATCGCGTCATAGGTCGAGCCCGCCAGGCCCGCGGCGCCGCTGACCCTGAGGTACTGCGTGCCCCTCTTCCCCTCGGACCCCGTCGTGTCGGTCCAGAGGTCAACCGTGAAGCCCTCGTCGGCGATGGTCCTGCCGTCGAGCCGGTCAGCGGCGTAGGGACCGGCGTTGAGGATGAGCCGGCGCTCCTCCAGCTGCGCCACCCGAGGCGCCTCAGGGCAGGTGATGGACTCGTCGACGAGCACCCAGTCCTGCGCCCACGAGCCGCTCCACACCTTGATGCCCGCGACCGTGGCGGAGCCACCGAAGGCCAGGCCGGCCTCGAGCTGGACCGTCGGCCGGAAGATGCAGAAGGCGTCGGCGAGGCTCGCCTCCGGGCCGTCGATGCGGTGTCCCTTGATGACGCGTGCCATCTCGTCGACGTGGAACATCCCGTCGCCGCGGCCCGCCTCCGGGATCGCGGGCGACTCGTCGTAGAGGTCGAGGCCGCCCTCGAGCCGGACGTAGCCCGACCCGCTGAAGGTGGCCTCGGCGATGCCGAGCACCGCGAAGCGGCCGTCGACCCGGGCGGAGACGCGCCCGCCCAGAGCGATCAGCGGCAGGTCGCGCTCTCCGTCGTAGGCGTCGACGAGGTAGAGGCCGTTGACGGGGTTGCCACTGGTGAGGCCGTGCGAGCTGTAGCCGACACCGACGCGCAGGACGACGCCGACCGCTCCCTCCAGACCGACGGACAGCTCGGCCTCGAGGAAGGCGACGTCGAGCTTGAACAGCGTGCGGGAGAACTTGATGCTCAGCCCGAAGTCGACCGGCGGAGGGGCGATCTCGATGAAGCTGACCGGGTCGACCTCGCCGCCGAAGAGCAGCGTCGCGGCCGACATCGGGTTGTCCAGGATCGGCATGCTGACGATCTGCCCGAACGACGGCCGCTTGGGCGGCGTGCCCGCGAAGGTCGTGGTCGCCGGCCCACCGGTGCTGACCCGCGGTGCGCCCGGCTTCGCCGGAACCTTGGGCGCGGGCGGCGTGAAGGTCTTCGACCCGCCCGCCGAGCTCGACAGGGTCCCGATCAGCTCGCGGATGAAGGCCAGCTCCGGGACGGCCCAGACCCCGCCCGTCTCCGGCTCGAAGAAGCCCGACTCCGCCTTCGGCAGGACGGTGTAGCCGCCCAGGTCGACGAAGGTGCCCTTGGCCATGGGCGTCGGGTCGTCCTTCAGGCTGGTGGCCACCTCGTCGAGGTCGAGCAGGAAGCCGAACAGCTTCCACGACGCGTCGCCGGACAGGGCGACGTCGAGCATCGAGCGGACCGTCTGGTCGACGACGGGGATCTCGGTGTTGAGCGCGTCGCGGACCGGCTTGGCCTGCGCGACCGGGTTGTACTTGTTGAGCTCCACCAGCGCGGGCTTGACCACGCCCTCGAGCAGGCCCGAGGCGTCGATGGCGACGAACGAGTCCTCGTCGGCCTTGCCGATCGAGAGGTTGGGCGAGGGCAGCTCGAGGCCCTTGGCGAGGACCGCGTCGACGGTCCAGTCGAAGTGGACCGGGAAGCGCAGGACGGGGACCTCCTTGGCGAGGTCGTCCGGTGTCTGGATGACGATCTTCGCCGTCGCCGCGACGCTGATGCGCGGCTCGAAGATGCTGTCGAGGGTGCGGCGGCGGCTGGTGATGTCGCTCAGCGTCAGCGCGCTCGGCATGTCCAGGGCGAAGCCGGCGGCGTTGGTGCCGTCCGGGCCGAGGGTGCCGGTCAGCCCGAGGTCGATCTCCTCCAGGGTGAAGACGGTGACGCCACCGACCTTGAGGCCCCTGCGGTCGGAGGCGCTGCCCGAGCCGCCTGCGGCGTCGAGCTCGGCGCGGCTGTGCTGCAGGGTCGCCTTGCCGTAGATCTCCAGCAGGCGCGTGGCCTCGTCCTCGCCGTCGAGGTCGAAGCCCTTGACGTAGAAGCCGTCAGCGAGACTGAGCCCGAGGGTCAGGCCGAGCCGGTAGCCGGCCGTGACCTCGAGGTTCGCGCGGGTGTCGAGCTCGAAGCCCGGCACGTCGAGCAGCTTGGGGGTGTCGAGCGTGCGGAGGTACTGCTGCTCGAGGGTGAGCCCCAGCTCGACGCGGGTGGCGTTGCCGATCTCCACCTCCTCGCCGTCGTCGTCGTAGAGGCGCAGCGCGATCTCGCAGGTCCCTGCAACGGCCAGCGGCGCGCACACCTCCTCCTGGAGGGTGTCGTTGATGCCGTCGACGAACGGCCCCTGCTCCTCCTCGACAGTGGCCCAGAGCTCGTCGACCGCCGTGGAGAACGCCTGCAGGTCCTTACCCACCTGCGAGAGCTTGGCGAGCTCGTCGCCGACCAGCGGCAGGCTCGTCGACAGCGCGTCACTGCTCGCCAGTGCCCGGCCGACGAAGCGGCTGGTCTGCGACGTCCCGCGCACCAGCGTCTCGAGGTCGAGCGTGAGGCCGGCGAGCTCCCAGTCGGCCGGGCTCTTGCCGGGGGCGAAGGTGCCCGTCCCGCCGTCGACCAGGTCGGCGAGGTCGGCGCTCCAGGCGAGCTCGAGCGGTCCGGCGGGGCCGCCGATGGCCGCGTCGACGGAGAGCGCTCCCCCCCAGGTGAGCGAGGAGCCGGCCCCGTCGACGAGCAGGTCGCTCAAGCGGCTCAGGGTGAGCCGACCGTCGGTGCCGAGCGCAGACAGCGCGACCGTCACCGAAGGCGTCGCCTCGACGCGACCGCTGACGTCGGTCGACAGCGGGCCGAACGTCACGTCGCCGGCCACGTCGGCCGAGACGGTCCCGGACAGCGTCGGGTCCGTGGCCTCGTCGACCGCGAGGAAGAGACGGTCGTCCAGCGGGTCGGTGGCCGCGCCGTCGAGCATCAGCCCCAGGGTCGGGGTGAAGCTCGCACTGCCCTGCGCGGTGAGCTGCGCGCCGCCGTCCGACGGCGCGATCCGGACGGGTAGGGGTCCGTCGTCGCCGAAGCCGACGTCGAAGCTGAAGGGGTACGACGCAGACTCCTCGACGCTGAGCGGCACGGCGACGAGAAGTGCGCGCTTGCCTGCGTAGGCCTGGATGTCGACGGTGACCAGCTCGGCCGGGAGGCCGGCGCTCACGAGGCCGGCGGCGAGGGCTGCCTGCAGGGCCGTGAGGCTCTGCGGGTCCAGGCCCTCTACGGTCTCGGCCAGAACGCGGAGCTTGGCGTCGAACGCGACCAGGTCCTGCACCGAGACCCCGACGAAGGGCAGCTCGAAGGCGGCGTCGCCGGTGCTCGTCACGCCGGCGAGGCGGTCGAGCAGGCCAGTGACCATCCGCACGACCTGGGCCGGCGTCGTGGAGCGCAGGCCCGTCCACTCGCCGAGGGAGTAGCACAGGCCGGTCTCGCCCGAGGTGAGGTCGGCGCAGCTGCCGTCCACCGTGATGGTCGTCGGCCGGACGAGGTCGGCCACGTCGCCCTGCAGCCGGAACTGCGCGGGCGCGGTCGGGAAGGCGAGCGCGTTGGCGAGCCGGAGGTCGACGGCCATCGAGCCGCCGAGCGAGGCGTCGACCAGCCCGGTCAGGGACGCCGGGCCGGTGGGCGGGGTCTCTGCCTTCGCCGCGTCCGCGGCCGAGGCCATCCCCGCGAGGGTCAGCGGCTTGCCCGTGGTGTTGGTAAGGGTGAGCGCCACCGTCGGCAAGACCGTGGCGCTGCCCGTCAGCCCGAGGTCGAGCAGGCCGAGCTGCGCCGTGCCGCCGAGCCCGGTGCCGGTGATGCCGACCGACGCTGCGGCCAGCGGCTCTGTGCCCAGCCCGGAGATGGAGAGGCGGTGGCCGATCGAGAGCGGCGCGCCGGGCGGCGGGACGTAGTAGACGAACGACGGCAGGGCCTCCCGCGCCGCTGTCGACGCGGCCAGCAGGTGTTGCTTGGCCAGGGCCGCGCACGCGGTCACGGGCACGGTCGGGGCGGCTGTCGTGCCGGCGAGCGACGGGTTGTCCGCGAGGAAGTCCGGCAGCGCGCGGGCGTGCTTGAGCCCGACTCCCCGACAGACCTCCTCGTCGGTGACGGTGTGAGCTGTGTCGGCGGCGTCGTCGACCCCGGGCAGCAGGACCTTGCCGCCGTCGGTCCACGCGAGCGTGTCGCACGCGGCGGTCGGCTCGCCGTCGCTCAGCACCTTGTTGGCCGAGGCGAAGGCCGTCGTGCTGTAGCCGGGCAGGATGCCGAGCGCGACCCCGCGGCACAGGTCGCCGGGGACGATCCAGTCGCGCGCCGGGTGGCCGGGGTCGACCACAGCCTGCGCCTCGGTGAGCCCGAGCGCCGTCTTGATCTCTTCCTTGGTCCGCAGGTCCATGCGGAGCTGGAAGGCGAGCGTCGCCGACGCGGTGCCCTTCCAGGTGCCGGCGCTCAACGTGGTGCTGATGCCCCCAAGCGGCCCGAGGTCGGCGGAGCGCGTCATGTCGTCGCCGACGGCGAGGTCGAGGGTCGGCCCGGCGTCGCCGGCAGCGACCCCCGTCGGGGTCGTGCAGGTGCCGGCGTCCTCGAAGAGCACCCGGCAGACCGACAGCCGCACGTCGTAGGTGATGGCGTCCGGGGTGACGGTCAGCCCCTCGAGCGCACCGGCTGTGCCGCAGGTCATGAGGCCGCTCCGGCACAGCGTGGCGACGAGGTCCTGCGCCGACGGGTCGCGCCGACCCGCCGTCGTGCCGTCGCCCTCGAGCTCCTCGATCAGCCCGGTGACCTCGGCCCCGACCTGGTCGGACAGCGCGAGGACGTCACCGACGGTCAGGCCGACGGCCGGCAGCTCGGTGCCGAAGCCCTCGACCCCGTCGAGCGAGCGCAGCCAGGACCCGACCCACTCCAGGCCCATGACGAAGGCGCGGGTGTCGAGCGTCGCGAACTGCGGCAGCTCGGCGGCCCGGAAGGCGGAGTCGCCTGTGACGACCGGTGTGGTCGTCGCGAGCAGGGCCAGGCTGGCCGCGGAGGTCTCGTCGGTGAGGGCGACCAGACCCGCGAGGTCCCAGGTCGCGGGGCTCCACTGCACGCCCAGCGGCGAGGTGCCGGTGGTGAGCGCGACGCGCGTCACGGCGGCTGCGCTGTCGTCGTAGGACACCGCGCTCAGGTCTAGGCGCAGGGAGCCGCTCACCGAGGATGTGGTGCTGCCGGTGCTGCCGGTGCTGCAGGACGTCGCGCAGACGACCTTGGCCGAGAGGGTGTCCACCACGACCGCCTGCTCGGGGGTCACCGTCACCATGCCGATGCGGGCGGTGCCCGGGAGGGTGAGGGAGCGCGGCTCCATGCTCAGGTCGATCGCCTTCAGCACCGGTCCCGTCGTCGCACCGGACGTGAGGGTCAGCGAGCCGCGCAGGTGCAGGTCGAAGGTCGTCGTGCCGTCCACGGCGTAGGGCAGCGCGGACACCGTCGTGAGCTGCGTGGAACTGCGCCGCCCGCTCGACTCCGACGGATCGAAGGCCATCGTGATGTCGGACCCGCTGAAGGTCACCGCACCGATGCCCGGGACCGCCGTGAGCGCGGCAGCCACACCGTCCTGCGTCGTGGCCTGCCCGGCGAGGGTGATCGCGTCCGCGAGCGTCGGGAGCAGGGCGGTCAGCGGTCGCGGCGTGGACGCCAGCCGCGCGGTCGCGGACAGCGGCGGCGGCTCGGTCGCTCCCGGCACCGCGTCCGGCACGACCACCGTCGACGGACCCGCCACCGGTGCGACGTTCTGGAACCACGTGCCGACGAAGGGCAACGGTCCGAAGGCCTTGCCGTCCACCTGCACCGCGCTCAGAGCGCTCAGGGGTCGCCGGGCGTCAGCCGCCGTGAGCGGCACGACCTTCGACAGCTCCGCGGACACCACCGCGCCGGTCGCGTCAACGGCCGTGCCGCCCGGGATGACGACCGCCGAGACGTTGGGGGTCACCTCCCCCGTCGGGACGGTCAGGACGTACGACGAGGAGCTGCCCGTCACCGCCGTCGGGGCCACGCGCCTCGCGCCTGTGCGGACCGACCACGCCGAGGGCGAGACGAGCGGGGTCGTGGTCGTGCCGGAGACCGAGGCGTGCAGCGGCTGCGAGAGCGCGACTGTCAGCGTCGTGTAGGTGGCCGAGGGGACGACCGAGGTCACGGTGGGTGGGTCAGGGGTGGGCGAGACGGCCAGGGCCATCACGGCACCGGTCACCAGCGCCGCACCGACGGTGCCGAGCAGGACGAGGCGACGGCGCGGGACACCCGGGCCCGTCCTGCCGTCGGGACCGCGCTGGCCTCGGCTGCCGAGCGTCATGACGTCTCCTCCCGGGCCGTCGCCCGCGCGTCGTGCGGCTCCGCCGGACACACGCGCGCCGGACGTCAACCAGGGCCCCGGGCCCGTGCCCTCACCGTGTCGCGCTGCCCTGCGGAGCGCCAGCGCCAGCGCCGAACACCATCACAATTGACCAGCAGGTCTGGCCGCAAGGACGACTCTCGGCGGTGCTGACGACCCGGGCTCGGGGCACCTCGGCCGGGGATCGCCCAGGGACCGTCCGACATCTGGTTGGCTGGTGCCGGTGAGCGCCAGCCTCGACCCCACCCCCGTCTACGACGCGATGCTCGCCGACCTCGTCGCGCGCGCCCGCGAGGGCGACGCCGCCACCGGCGTGCTCGCCACCGCCGCGACCCTGCACGAGCCCGGACCCGGCGGCACGTGCCGCGGCTGCGGGCTGCCGACGCCGTGCCCGACCGCTTCGCTGCTCGACAGGTCCGTCGACCTCGACGAGGCACGGCTCGAGGCCCGGCGCCTCCTGCTCGCGCGCGCCGTCGAGACCGCCGCCACCGGCGCAGCGGCACCCGCGGTCGCGCCGGCAGCGCTGCCGGCGGCCGGCCCGCAGGAGCCTCCCGGCGTAGGTCTCGACGAGGACGAGGAGCGGCCAACGCCGGTGCTGCCGAGCGCGGCGGAGCTCTTCGCCCCCAACCCCGGGACGGCGCGGGCGCTCGATGCGCTGCTCGGAGGCCCCACGCGGAGGTAGCCGCGGGTGTAGGAAGGCGACCTCGACGACGAGGGAGCATGTCGTGACGTACTTCGTGACCGGAGCCACCGGGTTCATCGGCAAGCGCCTGGTGGCGCGACTGCTGCAGCGCGAGGGCGACGTGCACGTCCTGGTCCGCGCGCAGTCGGTCGACAAGCTGGCCGCGCTGTTCGACGACCCGCGGGTGAAGCCGGTCGTCGGTGACCTCGCCGAGCCGATGCTCGGGGTCGATCCCGCAGGGCTCGCCGGCGTCACCGAGGTCTTCCACCTCGCCGCGCTCTACGACATGACGGCCAGCGCCGCCACTGCCGAACTGGACAACGAGACGAGCAACGTCGCCGACACCCGCCACGCCGTCGAGCTCGCCAACGCCCTCGGCGCGACCCTGCACCACGTCTCGTCCATCGCCGTCGCGGGTGAGCACAAGGGCTTGTTCCGCGAGGGCAGCTCGCCGAGGCGCGGCGGTCCTTCCTCGCCGACCTCGGCATTCCCGACGAGGTCGTCGGCCACATGGCGCTGGTGCCGCAGTTCGACACCCGCGACGCGGAGCGGGCGCTGGCCGGCAGCGGCATCGCGGTGCCGCCGCTCGCGGACTACGCCTGGCGGCTCTGGGACTTCTGGGAGCGCCGCCTCGACCCCGACCTGCACAGGGACCGCTCGCTGCGGGCCGCGATCGAGGGCAAGCGGGTCCTCATCACCGGCGGCTCGTCGGGCATCGGCGCGGCGGCGGCCCACCAGATCGCCGCGGCCGGCGGCATCCCGATCATCGTGGCCCGCACGCTCGACAAGCTGCTCGAGGTGCAGCAGGAGATCACCGAGGCCGGCGGCACCTGCCACGTCCACACCTGCGACCTGTCGGACCTCGAGGCGATCGACACCCTCGTCAAGGACGTCAACGAGGCCCACGGCGGCGTCGACTTCCTCGTCAACAACGCGGGCCGCTCGATCCGGCGCAGCATCAAGCTGTCCTACGACCGCTTCCACGACCTCGAGCGCACCATGCAGCTCAACTACTTCGGGGCGGTGCGCCTCATCACCGGGCTGCTTCCCGGCATGACGGCGCAGCGCTTCGGTCACGTCGTCAACGTGTCGTCCATCGGGGTGCAGACCGGTGCGCCGAGGTTCTCGGCGTACGTCGCCTCGAAGGCCGCGCTCGACGCCTACTCGCGCATCGCGGCGGCCGAGACCCTCGGCCACGGCGTCACCTTCACGACCATCCACATGCCGCTGGTGCGGACCCCGATGATCGCCCCCACCAAGATGTACGACGCCTTCCCCGCGATCACGCCCGAGGAGGCCGGCGCGATGGTCTGCGAGGCGCTGCGCTCACGCCCGAAGAGCATCAACACCCGGCTCGGCACCGCCGCCGAGGTCCTCTACGCGGTCGCCCCGAAGGTCGCCGACCAGGTGCTGCACCTGGCCTACAAGGCCTTCCCCGACTCGACCGCTGCCAAGGGCTCGGCATCGGCTGGTGGGTCGGACGAGCCGGCGGAGGACCCGCGGCTGTCCGGCGAGCAGCTCGCCCTCGCGCACGTCCTCAAGGGCGTCCACTGGTAGGCGACCAGAAGGAGTGGGTGCCGCTCGAGATGCGGTGCGGCAGCCGCAGTCGGCAGACCGTCGACAGGTCGCGGGCGTCGAGCAGCACGGCTTCGCTGGTGTCGGTCGTCAGGTCGGACACGAAGGTCACGAGGTAGCCATCGTCCTCGGCGGTGGAGCCGGTGCGCGGCGCGAAGGGCGCCTCGCTGCCGATGCGACCCTCGCCGAAGGACACCCGCTGCTCGGCGCCGGTGACCATGTCCTGCTTCACGAGGCCGTCGAAGGCGAACATGCCCGGCACGCCGGTGGCGCAGTAGGCGTAGCGGTAGGGCCGCCCGCCGTGGCCGCCGTTGATCATCCCGAACTCCATGTAGCGGTCCGACAGGTCCTCCTCCTTCACCGCCCCGGTGACGAGGTTGAGCCGGTAGCGGCGCGGCCGCGCCTCGAGCCGGTTGAGGTCGATGTGGCGGTAGAAGGCCTTCCACTCGTCGTCACCGGCCTGCCGGCGCGGCGCGGGGTTGCCCTGGAAGAAGCCGTCGAGCACGATCTCGTCGCCGTCCTCGTAGGCGTTGATCCAGTGCAGGACGTAGGTGGCCTCGCACTCGAACCAGCGGATGTCCTCGGTGCGGCCGAAGCGCGGCACCACCGCGAGGCGCATCGGCAGGTCGGGGTAGAACCGCGGCAGGTGGATGTCGGAGGTGAGCAGCTGCGGGTCCCAGAACAGCGGGTGGTCGTTGAGGATCGAGTAGCACTCGGTGAAGGCCATGTCGTGCGGGAGCCGCGGCCCGGGCAGCGGCACGTCGATCCAGTGGACCAGCTCGCCCGCGGCGCTGACCACGCCGTAGTGCATGTAGGGCGCCTGCTTCGAGTAGTTGAAGACCAGCATCTCGCCGGTGCGCTCGTCGACCTTGGTGTGGGCGCTGATCCCCTCCTCGGGCACCCACGGCAGGGTGCCGCGCGGCTCGAGGGTGAGCCGGTCGTGGGCGTAGAGCTCGCCGCACATCCAGAAGCTGGTCAGCGCCTGCCCGTTGTGCACCACGACGTCGGTCGAGCTCGCGTCCTTCATCCGGGTGCGCGCGCCCCAGCCGTCGGGCCGCAGCGAGTTGGCCGGCATATCGAGCATCCCGGTCCACAGCGGGCCGCCCGCCTCCTGCTCGGCAAGGAATCCGGCGGTCCGCACGAAGCGGTTGCGGTAGGACGCGGTGCCGTCGGCGAGGTGCAGCTGGTGCAGCATCCCGTCGCCGTCGAAGGGGTGGTAGACGCCGATCGAGGGGTGGACGGGGTTCTCGGTGTTGCGCAGGTAGACGCCCTCGAGGTCCGTCGGTATGTCGCCCTCGATCACCTCGAGGTCGGTCGCGTCCCACTCCGCGAGGTTGGGCTGCCACGCCCCGCTGCGGTAGGGGTGGTCGTCGGTCGCGGGCAGCGTCGACAACGGCGCGGACACCTGGACAGCGGTCACGTCAGACTCCGATCAGCAGGCTCACGGTGGTCGTGGTGGAGCCACCGATGTTGAGGGTGCCGAAGGCGCGGGCGCCCTCGACCTGGCAGCCGCCGGCGGTCCCGGTGACCTGCCGCACGGCATCGAGCGCCATCCGCACGCCGGTCGCACCGACCGGGTGGCCGAGACCGATGAGGCCGCCGCTGGGGTTGACGGGCAGCTCGCCGTCGCGCTCCAGCGTCCCGGACTCCACGGCCTTCCAGCTCTCCCCCGGGGCGGTGATGCCGAGGTGGTCGATCGCGAGGTACTCGCTCGGCGAGAAGCAGTCGTGGGTCTCGACCCCGTCGAGCGCGAAGACGTCGGGCAGCCCGGCCCGGCGCAGGGCATCGAGGAACGCCTCACGGACGTGCGGCAGGACGTACGACGACGACGCGCTGCGCCGGAGCTTGTCCTCGAGCGGTAGCCCGACCGTGCGGTGGCCCCAGCCGAGCAGCCGGGGGACGGTCGCGAGGTCCCGACCGTGGCGGCGGGCCCACTCGGTCGCGAACTCCGCACCGGCGAGCACGAGGCCCGCGCCGCCGTCGGTCACCTGGCTGCAGTCGCTGCGGCGTACGACGCCTGCGACCACGGGGTTGCGCTCGTCGTCCTCGCCGAAGTCCGCGACGGTCCAGGTGCGGGTCTGGGCGTAGGGGTTGTCCTTGGCGTTGCGGTGGTTGAGCTCGGCGATCCCCGCGAGGTGGGCGTGGTCGAGGCCGAAGCGGCGGTCGTACTCCTCGGCGACGCGGGCGAACTGGTGCGGCCACACGAAGGGGACGTCGTCGTCCTCGTGACCGACCCAGGCCGCCGCCCGCAGCAGCCGCGCGGCCTCGTCGCCGGGGACGCTGCGCTCCTGCTCGACACCGACGACGAGGGCGACGTCGTAGCGACCTGCCTCGATCTCGGCCGACGCCGCGAGCAGCGCGAGGCTGCCCGACGCGCAGGCTCCCTCGTGCCGGCTCGCGGGCGCGCCCCACAGGCCGGGCACGACCGTGGCCGGCATCGCGCCGAGGTGGCCCTGACCGGTGAAGAGCTGGCCGAACGCATTGCCGACGTGGACGGTCTGCACCTGCTCGGCGTCGACGGCCGCGTCGGCGAGGGTGCCCTCCACGACCTCCCGCACGAGGTCGCTACAGTCGAGCCCCTCCCGCGCGTAGTTGCGGGCGAAGTCGGTCTGCGCGCCACCGAGCAGGAAGACCGTCATGACGCGGTGTCCACCAGCTCGGCGAGCGACTCGCGCAGCAGGTGCGCCAGCCGGTCGACGTCGGGCACGTGGTCGGCGTCGGCGACGAGGCCGTAGGTGACGCGCCCGTGGTAGCTCATGATGCCGATCGCGAGGGTGTGCTCGGGGGCGAGGAAGGCGAGCGGGACGAGCTCCTCGAGCTGCCGACCGAGCAGGTAGATAGGGATCTGCGGGCCGGGCACGTTGGTGACGAGCAGGTTGTAGAGCCGGCTCGAGAAGCCCAGGCGCGAGGCGCGCGCGAGCACCGCCGGCGGCAGGGCGTTCTCGATGGAGGTGAGGACCTTCGCGCCCTCCGCCTGCTTGCCGGACTTGAGGTGCTCCATGCCGGCCCGCACCTGCACGAGGCGCTCCACCGGGTCCTTGGTGCCGACCGGCAGCGGCGCGTTCATGATGGCGATCTCGTTGCCGAGCGCGCCCTTCTTGGCCTCCGGTCGCAGCGACACAGGGACGCAGGCGCGCAGCACCAGGCCGTCGGTGTCCGTGCCGCGCTCGGCGAGGAAGCGACCCAGCGCACCGGCGACGGCAGTGAGCACGACGTCGTTGACGGTCGCGCCGCCCGAGGACGCCTTCACCCGCTTGTAGTCGGCGAGGTCGGTGTCGACGATCGCGACGAGGCGGTGGGGACCGGGCTTGCGGTTGAGCAGCGTCTTCGGCGCGGCGTCGACGAGCGGCTTGGCCGCCTCGACCACAGCGGTCACCGCGTCGGTGGCCGACCGCAGGCCCTCCTTCGGGCTGGTCGCCAGCGCGAGGCCCCGGCCGCCGAGCTCGACGAGGTTGCGCACAATGCCCTTCGCGCCCGCGGCCAGCAGGTCGAGCGACCCGGGCGTCGACTCCGCCGTCCAGGGGGGCGGCTCGGGGTCGACGACGTCGCGCTCGAGGTCGAACAGCACCGTCATGAGGTCGACGCCGCTGACGCCGTCGATCATCGCGTGGTGGGTCTTCGCGACGATCGCCCAGCGACTCTCCCCGTCGACCGCAGCGAGTCCCTCGACGAGCCACATCTCCCACAGCGGCTTGCTGCGGTCCAGGCGCTGCCCGATCACGCGGTCGACGAGGTTGAGCAGCTCACGCTGCGACCCCGGTACAGGCAGGGCGGTGTGGCGGACGTGGTATTCCAGTCGGAACGTGCTGTCCTCCACCCACAGCGGGCGGCCGGTGCCGAGCGGCATCTCCTGCACCCGCTGGCGGTAGCGCGGGAGCCGCGGCAGGCGGGCGTCGATGTGCGCGCGGAAGGCCTCGATCGACGGCGCCGGTCCCTCGAATACCCCGAGCGCCCCGATGTGCATGTGGGCGCCGCCCTCCTCCATGTGGAGGAAGCCCGCGTCGATGCTCGTCAACCGGTCCAGGTGCCCCTGTGCCACGCCATGCCTCCCGATCACGCTGCTGGGTGGCACACCTTGTCACGACACGGAGCAACGCGGATGTGACTGCGGGGTTGCCTGACCTTTCGGTGCTAACCCGCACAAGTCCGCGACGAGATACCCGATCGGGTGCACAGCGGCTCCTCCTGTGAGCCACGCTGATCCGGTGCACCGGTCCCCGCCCCGCCAGCTCAGCGCTGCTGCGCTGACCGCTGCGCTGGACACGGGCGGCCTGACCGTCGTCTACCAACCGGTCGTCGACCTGCGGTCCGGCTACGTCGTGGCGGCCGAGGCGCTGGCCCGGCTGCGCCTGCCCGACGGCGGCGTGCTGCTACCCCCGTCGGCCTTCCTGCCCACCGCGGAGAGGCACGGCCTCGTCGGGCGGCTCGACGCGATGGTCGCCGACATCGCGATCCGGCAGGCCGCGCTGTGGTGGGAGGCGACCGGCGAGCGTCCCTTCAGCATCGGCATCAACGTGTCCGTCGCCGACCTCGACGACTCCGCGCTGCCCTTGCGGATGCAGGCGCTGTGCGCCGAGGCGGGGTTGCCGCTCGACGCGCTCGTCGTCGAGGTCACCGAGTCGCTGCTGTCGGTCGAGGGGCGAGGCCACGAGGACGTGCTGCGCTCGCTCGCGGCGCTCGGCGTCAACGTCACGATGGACGACTTCGGCACGGGCTTCTCCTCGCTGTCTTACCTCAAGCGCTTCCCCGTCAAGGGCATCAAGATCGACCGGTCCTTCACCTGGGACCTCGACACCGACCCGGCCCTCACCGTCGCACTGGTCCGCTTCGGGCTCGAGCTCGGCGTGCACGTCGTCGCCGAGGGCGTCGAGACGGAGTCCCAGCTGCAGGCGCTGTGCCAGGCCGGCTGCCCCTTCGCGCAGGGCTACCTGTTCAGCCCGCCGTTGCCGGCCGCGGAGCTCACCGCGCTGCTCGACCGCCGCTTCGTCCTGCCCCGCCCGGTCGCGGTGCCGCGGCCCCGCACCGTGACGGCAGGCCTACCCTCGCCCCGGTGAGTGCCCTCGCCCGCTACGCCACCGTTCTGCGCCCGCCCGGCGCCAGCGCTGCCCTCACCGCGAGCGTCGTCGGACGGCTGAGCCTCGGCATGACCGGGCTCGCGGTCCTGTTGCTGGTCAAGGACACGACCGGCTCGTACGCCGTGGCCGGTGCGGTTTCGGCCGCCTACGCGCTGGCCTTCGCGGTGGCCGCCCCTGGGCGCGCGCGTTCCGCCGACCGCGGCGGTCCGCGCCGGGTGCTCGTGCAGTGCGGCCTCGTGCACCCGATCGGCCTGGTCGCCCTCGTGGCGCTCTGCTCCGTCGACGCGCCGCTGGTCGCGCTGCTTCTCGCCGCCGTCGCGGCCGGTGCGACCGTGCCTCCGCACGGCGCCGTGATGCGCGCGCTCTGGGGCACCCTGGTGCACGGCCCCGGCATCGCGACCGCCTACGCCCTGGAGGCGGTGGTCGTCGAGCTGTGCTTCGTGCTCGGCCCGCTGCTCGTCGCGATCGGGATCGCGCTGGAGGGGCCGTCCACCGCGCTGCTGCTCTCGGCCGGGCTCAGCTCCCTCGGTGCGCTGTGGCTCGCGGGGCTGCCGGTCGTGCGCACGGTCGAGCCACACCCCGACCGCGCAGCGTCGTCGTACGGCCCGTTGACCTCCCCCGTCGTGCGGGCCCTGCTCCTCACCGTCTTCTGGATCGGGCTGGGCTTCGGGTCGGTCGAGGTGGCGGTCACGGCCTTCGTCGAGGAGGCGGGGCGCTCGACCGGTGTGACCGGGATCGTGCTGGCCGTGTGGAGCCTCGGCTCGATGGCGGGCGGCCTGGTCTACGGCTCCCTGCACCCGACCACCCGGCCCGCCCGGCAGTTGCCGGTGCTCGTCGCCGCGCTGGCCGTCGCCTCGATGCTGCCCGTGCTGACCGGCACCGTGCTCATGCTGTCGGTGGCGCTGTTCGCCTACGGCACGACGATCGCTCCCTTCAGCGCGTGCAACTCGGTGCTGCTCGGAGCGGCCGCGCCGTCGGGCACCGTCACCGAGGCCTTCGCCTGGAACGGCAGCATGATCTTCGCGGGCGCCGCCGTCGGCAGCGCCGTCGGCGGGGTCCTCGCCGAGCACTCCGGGTCGACGGCGGCCTTCGCCCTCACCGCCCTCGGCGGGCTCGGAGCGGTCGGCTCGTCGGTGCTGGGGCTGCGGGCGCTGCGCGCCGGTTAGTCAGGCTCGCCCGGTCAGGGGCGGGGCGCGACGAGCAGCGACTGGGCGCCGACACCGACCGGTCCGTCGAGGTCGGACAGCCGGGTCGTCGCGAGGCCGGTCTCGCCGACGGTCGTGACCGCGTCGACGCAGACCCACTCGCCGACCGGCTGCCGGTGCACGTGGACGGTGAGCTCCGGGTTGATGAAGTGCCACTCCCGCAGGTCGAGCTCGCTGGACAGGCCGTTGCCGCTGTCGGCCACGGCCAGCAGCCGCTGCAGACCGCTCGGCTCCTCGTCGGGCACGACCGACTGGCGCAGGCGGCTCCACGCCGTCGCGGGCCCGGGCTCGAGCCAGTGACCGCTGACGAGGCGCCACTCGACGGCCGAGAGGTAGCCGTCGCCCCAGCCCTCGACCGGTCCGCTCTCGCCCTGCGCGGGCAGCGGGGGCGGGGCCGCGGCGCGCGGGGCGACGGTGACGCCCTCGGTCCTCCGGACCCGCCACGCCCGGGCGACCGCGACGTCGCGACCCTGCGCCGACAGGCTCGCCTCGACGAGCTCGACGCTGCGGCCGGGCCTCGTGACGCGCGCGGTCAGGTCGAGCTCGCCGACCGGGACCGCGCCGAGGATCTCGACGGTCACGCGGGCGACGACGGTGTCCTCGCGCGGTGCGCACCGCTCCACCGCGCGGCCGAGCAGCGCGCTCGGCGGACCCCCGTGCTGGAAGCCCGGGTCCCACGGACCCGTCGTGTGGGTGGTCGCCCACCAGCGGGTCCCGTCGGAGCCCAGCGGCTCGTAGAAGCTCACCCGCCCACCCTGCCACCCACCCCGCTGCCCGCCCCGCCACCCCGCCGCCCGCCCGACCTCATCTGCCGGTCCCGCCCCCTGACTCCCTCGGATTGGGTGGCATTCCTCGGCGTGGCGGCGCGCGGCGCGCCGAGAGAACCCACCCAATCGGTCCCGGGGCGGGGTGGGCGGCTACGGGTGACGGGTGCGGGCTACGGGGAGGGGACGGTCGGGCGGCGGGTGCCGCGGCGCCGGCCGAGCAGAGTGGCAACGCCGTCGGCACCGACCAGCGTGCGGAACTCCGCGACGTCGTACGCCGTGAGGGTCGTGTTACGCCGCGCCCTGGCGGTGGCGGCGCGCGGGAAGCCGAGCAGCGGGGCGAGCTCGCCGAAGTAGTCGCCGGGCTTGCAGAGGGCGAGCCGCTCCTCCTTGCCGTCGGCGCGCTCGCGCAGGAGCTCCACCTCGCCGTCGGTGACGACGTAGACGAGCCGGCCGCGCTCTCCCTGGCGGAACAGCACCTCGCCGGCAGCGAGCTCCACCTGCTGACGGGCGGCGCCGTCGGCGGTCGCGGCCGCGAGGTCGACGACGCGGTCGCCGAGCGGCAGCATCCGATCGTCGTGGGTGGCGACCACGACCACCCGGCCGGCGGTGGCGAGCCGACGCAGCAGCGCGAGGACGCCCTCGACCTGCAGGTAGTCGAGGTGGGCGGTCGGCTCGTCGGCGAGCAGCAGCGGCGGGTCGTGGGCGAGCGCCCGGGCGATCGCGACCCGCTGCTGCTGACCACCCGAGAGCTGTCCCGGCCGGTGGCCCGCGCGGGCGGCGAGGTCGACCTCGTCGAGCAGCTCGGCGGCCCGCAGCCGCGCCACCGCCCGCTTGGTGCCGGTGGCGAGCAGCGGCGTCATGACGTTCTCGAGCGCGGTCAGCGACGGCACCAGGTTGAAGGCCTGGAAGACGACGCCGACGGTGCGGCGGCGGTAGGCGGTGAGGTCCGCGCCCGACAGCCCGACCAGCTCGGTGCCGGCGACTCGGATGCTCCCGTCGCTGGGGGTGAGGATGCCGGCGAGGCAGGACAGCAGCGTGGTCTTGCCGCACCCGGAGGGCCCGAGCAGCAGGACCATCTCACCGTCGAGCGCCTGCATGGTGAAGCCGTCGAGCGGCCGCACGTCGTAGTCGCCGCTGCGATAGGTGACCGTCAGGTCCTCGACCCGCAGGCTCGTCATACCGCCGCTCCGAACGCCAGAGCCGGGTCGACCCCGACCGCGCGGCGCAGTCCGCTGATGCACGCGACCAGGCCGGTGAGGACACCGACGACCGGCAGAGCCAGGACGTAGGCGGTCGGGATCGTGAACGCAATCGGGAAGACCGGCACGAGGGCAAGGGCGACGAGGATCCCCACGAGGCTGGCGCCCACGGACAGCACCACGGCCTGCACGGCGAGGCCACTGGCGAGCGACCGCGTCGACCAGCCGGTGGCCTTGTAGACGGCGAAGTCGCGCGCCCGCTCCAGCGCCGACAGGTAGACGACCGAGCCGATGACGAGCGCGGCGACCAAGGACAGCAGCAGCTGGGCGAGGCGGATCGAGGCGACCGCGCCCTCGAGCGGGCGCAGCAGCCCGAGCCGGGTCTCGTCACGGGTGCGCGACGAGAGCCCCTCGGGCAGCAACTCCGGCACCCCGCGGGTGACGATCGCCGACGCGACGTCGGCGCCGCCGACGACCGCGTCCTGGACGTCCCCGATCCGCAGGAAGAGCAGCGGCTGCCCGGCGTTGATGGTTCGGCCCTCGGTGGTGCCGACGACCTCGAACCGCCTTCCTGCAAGGTCGATCCGCTCACCGACCCGCGCCCCGAGGGAGGTGTCCGCCACGACCTCGCCGACGGCCTGCGGGAGCCGTCCGGTCACGCCGTCCGGCTGACCGAGCCCACCGTCGGCGTAGCCGACGAGGTTGACGTCGACGATGCGGTCACGACGCACCGTGTGGTGCAGGACCACGATCGGGTCGGCCCGCTCGACGCCGGGCATCCGCGCGACCTCCTCTGCCCGGTCGGCCGCGACGACCGACGGAGTCGTGAAGACGCCGTCGACGCCGGTCGGCGTGACCCAGGCGTCGGCGCCCACGAGGTCGACCGTGCGCTGCGCCTCGGCGGTGAAGCTGCTCGACAGCCCGGCCATCACGAGCGTCATCGCGAAGACCAGGGCAGCCCCGGTGCCGGCGATCACGAAACGGCGCACGCGCCACTGGAGGTCCCGCCACGTCGTCAACCACACCCACGCACCCAACACCCTCACGGGGTTTCGCACTGTCGCCCTCCCGACAGCCCACGACCCCCTCCTGTGCCGCAGACTGGAGCCCATGCGCCTGCCCCGTCTCGTCACTGCCGCCACTGCTGCCGCCGTCGCCCTCGTCGCCCTGACCGCCTGCGGGGGTGACCCCGCGACCACCGCCGGAGGGGCCAGCCCGTCGAGCGCGACCACCACCGCGAGCAGCGCGGCCACGCCGGACGCCTCGACCACGTCCGCCGGACCCGGCACCAGCCAGGCGCCGACGACAGGTGGCGGGCCGGCCGCAGCAGGGACCAATGCGCCCACCAGCGGAGCGACCGGCGCAGCGCCCCGTCGTACGACGGCCGCCGTGGCCCCTTCCAGCGCCGGCAAGACGGCCGAGCGGCAGGCGACCGCACCGGGCGACTACCTCTACGACAGCAGCGGGACCTTCAGCCTCGGCGGGGCACCGCAGCCCGTCGACGGCACCTCGACGCTCACCGTCGACCCGGTCGTCGACGGCACGCAGCACTCGGTGCTCGAAGGCGAGGACAGCCGTACCGAGCAGGACGTGCTGGTCCGGGAGAACGGCACCTACGTCGCGCGGCTGCAGATCACCAACGCAGGCTTCGACAAGGCCTTCGAGTTCGACCCTGCCGAGGTGCTCGTGCCCACGCCGGCGACGGTCGGCACGACCTGGTCGTGGGTCGCGACGAGCACCGACGGCAAGACCCGCGCGACGCAGAACTCCAAGGTCGTGCGCAGCGAGACCCTCACCATCGGTGGAAAGCAGGTCGCGACGCAGGTCATCCAGACGACGCTGCGGCTGTCGGGCGACATCAGCTACACCGGCGAGATCACCACCCACTACGCCGAGTCGCTGCACCTGCCCGTCAAGGAGCGGACGAAGGGCAACGGCACGGTCCAGGGCTTCTCGTTCTCGATGGACGTCACCGCGACGGCCCGCTCCACCACGCCCGCGTGAGGGCCGTGACGCTGCCGTCCTTCGGCGGCCCCGAGGCCCTCGTCCTCGTCGACGTCGACGACCCGGTCGCGGGACACGACGAGGTTGTCGTCGACGTCGTCGCGACCGCCGTCAACCGCGCAGATCTCCTGCAGCGCCAGGGCCTCTACCGCCCGCCGCCCGGCGCGACCGCCGTTCCCGGGCTCGAGTGCAGCGGCCGCATCAGCGCCCTCGGCGAGGGCGTCGTCGGGTGGCAGGTCGGCGACGAGGTGTGCGCCCTGCTCTCAGGAGGGGGCTACGCCGAGAAGGTCGCCGTCCCCGCCGGTCAGCTGCTCCCCGTGCCGACCGGCCTGTCAGTGGTCGACGCCGCGGCACTGCCCGAGGTCGCCTGCACGGTCTGGTCCAACGTCTTCGCGCTGGCCGGTCTGCAGCCGGGCGAGACGTTCCTCGTCCACGGTGGCACCTCCGGCATCGGCACCCACGCGATCCAGGTCGCCTCGCGGGCCGGCGCGACGGTGGTGTGCACCGTCGGGTCGCCGGCGAAGGCCGAGCGCGCGCTCGCGCTGGGAGCGGACCGCGCGGTGCTCTACCGCGACGAGGACTTCGTCGAGGTCGTCCGCGGACTCGGCGGGGCCGACGTGGTCCTCGACAACATGGGTGCGGCGTACCTCGGTCGCAACATCGAGGCGCTCACCACCGGCGGGCGGCTGGTCGTCATCGGGTTGCAGGGCGGGGTGAAGGGCGAGCTCGACCTCGCGGCGCTGCTCGGCAAGCGCGCCTCGGTCCACGCCACCGCGCTGCGGGCCCGGCCGCTGCACGAGAAGGCCGCCATCGTCGCGGAGGTGCTGGCCCACGTGTGGCCGATGGTCGAGGCCGGCGAGGTGCGGCCCGTCATCGACCGGGTGCTGCCGCTCGCCGACGTCGCCGAGGCGCACCGCGTCGTGGGCGCCTCCGAGCACGTCGGCAAGGTGCTCCTCACGACCTGACCCGCGAGCAGGACCGCCCCCCGCCCCCGTCCTCGCCCGCTCCCTCATGATCGACAGGCGATCTGCACGTGCCGCCCGGCGAGTCCCGTGCAGATCACCTGGTGATCTCCGGGGGAGGTGGGGAGGTGAGGTCGGGCGCCTCAGGTCGCGGCGGCGCGCTCGCGGTCGCGGGCCTTGGACAGCAAGGGCATCCCGCCGTTGTCGAGGATCGCCGTCGACAGCGGCTGCACCAGGTCGCGCAGCCGCAGGGCGCGCTCCTCACCGAGGACCTCCCATGGCGGCAGCGCGAGCCGGTCGGTGGCGTCCTCGGCCTCCTGCCGGGCGGCCCGGCCGGCATCGGTGAAGGCACCGTCGGCATCGAGCCGGCCGCGGGCCTGCAGGGCGGCGACCGCGCCGTCCCACTCCTCGTCGGAGTAGCCGCGGGTCGCCTGCAGCGCGCGGCGCGACCACGACTCACGGGTCGTCACGTGCAGCACCGCGGCCTGCAGCCCGGTGAGGCCCTGGCCGACGAGCGCCGCGATGTGGCCGTCGCCTCGGAACTCGCGCAGCAGCGCGACCGCGTGCCACAGCCGCAGCGCCGGCGCCTCGGGCCAGGCGAGCGAGGCGTGCCCGGCGTAGAGCGGGCGACCCTCGACGGCGCAGCCGGCCGTGGCCTCGGTGGCGAGCTCGAGCGCCTCGGTCACGTCGTCGAGCAGCGGGCCGCACAGCCGGGTGATGGCCCGCTCGACGCCGCGGTAGCGGGCGGCGAGCACCTGCTCCGGCGAGGCGATGTCCCACGCGTCCTCGATGCCGAGCCGGCACACCGCGGCGGAGAAGTTGAAGAACGTCGACTGCACGACCTGCCACGGCACCGCGCCGAGGCACGCGGCCCGGGCGGGGAAGTAGGCGTGCGCCGGGTTGGCCGCGCCGTCGAGGCCGATCGCGGCGTACTCCTCCTGCGGCTCGGGCGTGAAGTAGACCATCGCGTGGAACGGCTCCATCGCCTTCCACATCTCACGCGAGACAGTCGGGTTCACGGCAGGGCCTCCAGGAGTCGGTCGACGTCGTCGTCGGTGGAGTAGCAGACCACGCCCGCCCGGACCGCCCCGTCGGGGAGCCCGAGCCGCGCCATCAGCTCGATCGCGTAGTAGTGCCCCGCCCAGACCGCGACGCCCTTCGCCCCCAGCTCCGCAGCCACCTGCTGGGGCGTGCGCCCCGCCACCTGGAAGGCCACAGTCGGGGTACGCCGGGTCGGCGCGCCGACCAGTGACACGTCGTCCCTGCCGGTGAGGGAGTCGGTGAGGCGGGCGAAGACAGCCTCCTCGTGCGCAGCGAACCCCGCCATCGCCGACAGCACCTGCTCGCGTCGCGTCGCACCCGCGCCCCACGAGGCGATCCAGTCGACGGCCGCGGTGAGAGCAGCGAGCTGCGCGAAGGCCGGTGTCCCGAGCTCGAAGCGGTCGGGCACCTCCTCGGTGCTGGCGAGCAGCTTGTCGGGGTGCAGTGTCTCGAGCAGCGCCGGCGAGGCCGCGTGGACGCCGAGGTGCGGGCCGTACCACTTGTAGGCGCTGCAGGCCCAGACGTCCGCGCCGCTGGTCGCGAGGTCGACCGGCAGGTGCGGTGTCGAGGCGACCCCGTCGACGACGACGAGGGCCCCTGCGGCGTGGGCGAGCGCGGCGATCCGGGCGACGTCGGGGCGGGTGCCGGTGGCGTTGGAGGCCGCGGTGACCGCGACGAGCCGGGTCCGCTCGGAGACGAGGTCGTCGTACTCCTGGAGCTCGGTCGTCTCGTCGACGTCGGCCCACACGACGGTGGCCCCCGCGCGGGCGGCGGCCTGCACCCACGGGCGGATGTTGGCGTCGTGGTCGAGCCGGCTCACGACCACCTCGTCGCCCGGCTGCCAGGTGCGCGCCAGCGCCGAGGCGAGGACGTAGGTGCCGGCCGTCATCGACTGGCTGAAGAAGACGCCGCGCGGGTCGGCACCGAGCAGGTCGGCCGCCGCGAACCGTGCGGCATCCACGATGGCGTCGGCCCGGTGGCTGCTCGCGAAGGTCCCGTGCCGGTTGGACACCGCCTCGGTGAAGGCGCGGTGGGCGGCGTCCGCGACCGACCGCGGGACCTGCGTGCCGCCCGGTCCGTCGAAGTGGGCGAGGCCCTCGGCAAGGGCGGGGAAGCAGTCGCGGACGGCGCCGACGTCGAGGGTCATAGCCCGAGCCAACCGCATAGGGTGCATCGCATGTCCGAGGAGCAGCAGCAGGTGGTCATCGTGGGTCCCGACGGTCAGCCCGTGGGGAGCATGGCGATCCCCGAGGCGAACGGCTCGGAGGAGCGCAGCCCGGCCGACCTCGTCGAGCAGCCCGCGAAGGTCATGCGGATCGGCTCGATGGTCAAGCAGCTGCTCGAGGAGGTCCGCTCGGCGCCGCTCGACGAGGCCGCCCGCGAGCGGCTGCGAGAGGTCCACTCCCGCTCCATCAAGGAGCTCGAGGACGGCCTCGCGCCGGAGCTGCAGGAGGAGCTCGAGCGGCTGACACTGCCCTTCACGACCGACGCGACGCCATCCGACGCGGAGCTGCGGATCGCGCAGGCCCAGCTCGTCGGCTGGCTCGAGGGGCTCTTCCACGGCATCCAGACCGCGCTCGTCGCGCAGCAGGTCGCGGCCCGCGTGCAGCTCGAGCAGATGCGTGGCCGGCCCGCCATCGGCCCAGGCCCAGACCAGCCCGGCGCGCCCGGCAGCACCGGGCAGTACCTCTAGCCAGACCCGCTAGGAGAACCAGCGCTCGAGGACGTCCGCGACACCGTCGTCGTCGACCGGGCCGGTGACCTCGTCGGCGACCTCGAGGACCTCGGGGTGGCCGTTGCCCATCGCCACCCCGCGACCTGCCCACAGCAGCATCGGGATGTCGTTGGGCATGTCACCGAAGGCGATCACGTCGGCGGCGTCGATGCCGTGCGAGGCCGCGAAGGCCGCGAGCCCGCTGGCCTTGCTGACCCCGACCGCGGAGATCTCGAGCAGCCCGTCGTCGCTGGAGTGCGTGCACTCCGCGAGGTCGCCGAGCGCCTCGCGGGCCGCGGCGAGCAGCTCGTCGGAGCCGTACTCCTCGTGCCGGCCGAGCAGCTTGATGACGCCGCCGTGCACGAGGTCCTCGACCGGCTGGGGAGGCTCCGGCTGCTCCCACCTCGGCACGTAGGTCGCCTCGTGGCCGAAGCCCCGCTCGGGGTGCTCGACGGCGAAGGCGATGCCCGGCACGGCGGCGCGCAGGGACGCGACGACCTCGGCGGCGACGTCGGTGGTGAGCAGGTGCGCCTCCACGACCCGCTCGGTGTGCAGGTCGTAGAGCACCGCGCCGTTGGCGCAGACCGCGAGGCCGCGGTGGCCGGTGGCCTCGACCAGCGGGTGCATCCAGCGCGAGGGCCGACCGGTCACCATGACGAAGGGGGCACCGGCGGCCTCGACGGCGGCGATGGCCGCGACGGTGCGCGGCGACACCGTGCCGTCACTGCGGACGAGGGTCCCGTCGAGGTCGGAGGCCACGAGCCGCGGTGCAGGTGTCAGTGCTGGCATCGCGTCATCCTCTCACCGGCTGAGTAGGACTGCTCAGGCGCCCGGGCTCGTGCGCCGACACAGTGGACCCATGACCTGGTACGCCGCAGCCGCTCCCCGACGCCGGGTCCCCTTCTGGGCCAAGGCGGTCCTCGCCGTGGCCGCCGTCGCCTGCCTCGGCGCCGTCCTGTTCGTCGCCGCCGTGGTGGTCAGCTTCAGCGGGGGCCTCGACGACGTCCTCGACGTCCGCAAGCCGACCCGCGACAGCGGCCACGTGGTGAAGGCCCGGACCGCGGCGGTGGCGGCCCTGCCCGCGCGTCTGGCGGAGGTGACCGGCGGCGTCCCTGGAGCCACGGGCGTGCAGCTCCCGGACGACGGCTGCAGCGTGGGCCAGCACAACTGGAAGATCGACGACAGCTTCGACCTTGACTGCGTCGCCAGCCTGACCGAGGTCTGGCAGGGGGGCGGCGCCGAGTCGGGTCCGGTCGACGCGGAGGCGGCGGCGGTCGCGGCCGCCGTGGGCGCACAGCTCGACGGCCGCTGGTCGCCGGCTCCGAACAGCTACGGCGACACGGCCCGGTGGACCACGGGTCCTGAGGAGACCGCCGACGTCCTCGAGGTGGTCGTCACGCCGCTGGAGCCGGGGTCGCCACTGGGCCGCCAGGCCCTTGCCGCAGGCGCGCGCTACCCCCTCGTGCTGGTGCGGGTGAGCGAGCGCTACGTCTACGAGTGAGCCGCGAGGACCTCGCGGCCCTGCAGCCAGGGCCGCAGCGCCTCGGGGACGTGCACCGACCCGTCAGCCTGCTGGTGCACCTCGAGCAGCACCGCGATGGTGCGACCGATCGCGCACAGGGTGCCGTTGAGGGTCGCCACCGTCTTGGTGCCCGCCGCGCCCCGGTGGCGGATGCCGAGCCGGCGCGCCTGGAAGTCGGTGCAGTTCGACGTCGAGGTCAGCTCCAGCCAGCGCTGCTGCGACGGCAGCCACGCCTCGCAGTCGAACTTGCGCGCGGCGCTGGACCCGAGGTCACCACCCGCGACGTCGATGACCCGGAAGGGCAGCTCCAGCGCGGTGAGGAAGTCCTTCTCCCACTGCAGCAGCCGCTGGTGCTCGGCCTCGGCCTCGGCCAGCGCGACGTAGGAGAACATCTCGACCTTGTCGAACTGGTGGACGCGGATGATGCCGCGGGTGTCCTTGCCGTGCGAGCCGGCCTCCCGGCGGTAGCACGAGGAGAAGCCGGCGTAGCGCTTCGGCAGGGCGTCGAGGACCTCGCCCGAGTGGTACGCCGCGAGCGGCACCTCGGAGGTCCCGACGAGGTAGAGGTCGTCCGCCTCCAGCTTGTAGACCTCGGCCGCGTGGGCGCCGAGGAAGCCGGTGCCCTCCATCGCCTCGGGACGCACCAGGGAGGGCGCGATGACCGGGACGAAGCCGGCCGCGAGCGCCTGTGACATCGCGAGGTTGACCAGCGCGAGCTCGAGCAGCGCGCCGTCGCCGGTGAGGAAGGCGAAGCGCGAGCCGCTGACCTTCGCGCCGCGCTCGGTGTCGATCGCGCCGCCGATGCGCGCGGCGACGTCGAGGTGGTCGAGGACCGGGAAGTCGTACGACGGGACGTCGCCGACCTGCTCCAGCACGACGAAGTCGGCCTCCCCGCCGGGCGGGGCGCCGGCGACGACGTTGGGGACCGCGAGGTGGGCCAGCCGCAGCGCGGCCTCCGCCTCGGCCTGCGCGGCCTCGGCCTGCTTGACCTCTGCGGCGAGGGCCTTGGCCCGCTCGAGCACCGCCGGCCGCTCCTCGGGGCTCGCGGTCTTGACCGACTGCGACACCGACTTCTGGTCGGCCCGCAGGCCGTCGGCCGCGGTCACCGCGGCCCGACGGGCCTCGTCGGCGGCGAGCAGCGCGTCGACCAGGGACGGGTCGTCGCCGCGGGTGGTCTGGGAGGCGCGCGCCCGCTCGGGGTCGTCGCGGAGCAGCTTGAGGTCGATCACGGCCGAAGGCTACCGGCGGTGTCATGGCAGATTGGTGGCATGCGCAGCGACCTGTTCGGGGCCCACCTCGAGACCACCAGCACCGAGACCCTCAGCCTGCAGAACCCCAGGCTCCTCAAGGCCTCCCTCGACGGCGAGCTGCTCGCCCGACAAGGCTCCATGGTCGCCTACCAGGGGCAGGTCGAGTTCGCCTACGAGGGAGCCGGCGGCGTGGGCCGCTTCCTCAAGAAGGTCGTCACCGGCGAGGGCGTCCCGCTCATGCGCTGCCGCGGCAAGGGCGACGTCTTCCTCGCCCAGGACGCCTTCGAGCTCCACATGATCGACCTCGACGGCGACTCGGTGACCGTCAACGGCGACAACGTGCTCGCCTTCGAGCCGGGCCTCACCTGGGACATCCGCCGGGTCGAGGGCGCCTCGGTGATGTCGGGGGGCGTGTTCAACATGGTGTTCACCGGCACCGGCCGCCTCGTCATCAGCGCGTGCGGCACCCCTGTCGTGCTCAACGCCGCGGAGGCCCCGACGTACGCCGATCTGCAGTCGGCGATCTGCTGGTCCTCGTCGCTGCAGACCCGGCTGGTCCGCACCGCCGGTGCCGGCGCCCTCATCCGTCGCGGCTCCGGGGAGGCGTTCCAGCTCGCCTTCGCCGGCCAGGGCTTCGTCGTCGTGCAGGCGTCGGAGGGCCCGGTCGTGCCCAAGCACGACCACGGCGGCGGCGGGGGCGGCGGCCTGTTCGGCTGACGCGCCCTGCCCCTCAGGGGCTGACGGCCACGCCGAGCGCGTCGGCCGCGACGAAGCGCGGCGCGCCCTTCTCATAGAACTCCTCGACGTGGCTGATCTCCAAGCCCGCGCCCGTGACGAGCGCGACGATGGGCCGGTCGAGGTGGCAGCCTCCGGCGATTCGCTGCTGGATGCCGTCGAGCCGACGCTGCCAGACCTGGACCTCCGGGTCGGGGGCGAGCCCGTGCTCGACGAAGTGGAAGGTGCCACCCGGCCGCAGGACGCGGCGCACCTCCGCGAGCGCCCGGCCCACGTCCGGGATCGTGCAGAGCGTCCAGGTGGACAGCGCGCAGTCGAAGGAGTCGTCGGCGAAGGGCAGCGACTGCCCGTCGAGACCGGCCCGCTCGACGCGGGTGGTCGTCGCAGCGAGCCGCTTGGCCGCGAGCTTCCACCCGACGTCGGCGGGCTCGACCGCCGCGACCCGTGTGACCGCCGGCGGGTAGTGCGGCACGTTGAGCCCCGAGCCGAAGCCGAGCTCCAGGACCTCGCCGTGCAGGTCCGCGCAGACGCGGTCGCGCAGTGCGGGTGCGTCACCCATCGCGCAGGCCTTGTCGACGATGCGCGGGACGACCTGGTCGCGGTAGAAGCCCATGCCGACGACTGTCCTCCGGGGACGCCCCGAGGGGAAGCCGTCAGCGGCGGCGGCTGCGGCGGGGGGCGGCAGGGAGGTCGGCGTCCTCGTCGGCGGGCCGAGCGACGGTGCGGGTCGCGTAGCCGATCGCCTGCTCCTCCTCCGGCGACAGCGAGTGGCCGGAGGCGCCGCCCTTGACGCCCTTGGCGTAGGTGCGGGTCTCGGAGCGGCCGTTGATCGAGGTGAGCACGAGGCCGTCACCGGCGTCGTCGAGCAGCGCGGCGGAGAACGACAGCCGCCCGCCCATGTCGCCGAAGGCGTCGTAGCGGACGACGGCCACGTGGCGCAACGCGTCGGACAGGTCCGCGCGCGCGGCGGCGAGGTCCTCGCGCAGCATCGTCACGTCACGGCGCAGGCCCTCGGACTCCTTGTGCTGCGTGGCGATCGCCTCGACGAAGCTCGCGCTGGCATCCTCGCCGACGAGCGTGTCGTAGGCCTTGCGCAGGCGGCCGACGCGCACGAGCAGCGCGAGCGCGAGGCCGAGGGACAGGACGGCGACCCCGGCAGCGACAAGGGCGACGACCTCGAGGGAGCTGTCGTCGAGGAGCACAGCCCGAGGGTAGCGGTCGACCCGTGCCGGGTAGTGCCACGACGTGGACCAGGTACGACGGACAGGCGCCGAGGCGCCGGGCTGGCTGCAGGCACTGCGGGCCGGCTTCGTCCTCACGTGCGGCGCGATGGGCGTCGCAGTTGCCCTGCAGGGCGCCTGGTCGTTCGCCGGCCTGATGGCCGTGGGCGTCTTCATCGCGGGCTGGCAGCTGGTCCACCGCCGCGGACTGACGGCCGAGGAGCTCGACGGGGTGCGCTGGCGCCTCGGTCTCGCCCGCTGGGTCCTCCTCGTGGGCGGAGCGCTGCTCGTCGGGCTCTACCTGCTCTCCTTCGCCGTCGACTGACGCAACCGCACTAGCCTGCGCAACGTGGACCGCGACGAGGTGAGCCGCCTGCTGGAGGCGGTCGCAGCCGGGGCGACGCCGCCGGTGGACGCGCTCGACCGGCTGGTGAGCAAGCCCTACGAGGACCTCGCGCACTCCCTCGTCGACCTCCACCGCGGCTTGCGCACGGGCGACCCCGAGGTCGTCTACGGCGCCGGCAAGACGACGGCGCAGGTGCTCGACATCGTGGGTGCGCTGCAGGGCGGCCGCGCGGTCCTCGTCACCCGCGCGACCCAGGAGACCGCCGACGCGCTCGCGGACCGGTGGGCGTGCACCGTCGAGCCGGGGCCCGCCGGCAGCACCGTCGCGGTCGGCGACCTGCCCGAGCCGCGCGGTGTCGTCGCGGTCCTCGCGGCAGGCACCAGCGACGGGCCGGTCGCCGCCGAGGCAGCTCTCACCGCCCGCGTCTTCGGGGCGCAGGTGACACGCGTCGACGACGTCGGCGTCGCCGGGCTGCACCGCCTGATCGCCGCGCGCGAGGCGCTCGACACCGCCGACTGCCTCGTCGTGGTCGCGGGCATGGAGGGAGCGCTCCCGTCCGTCGTCGGTGGGCTCGTCGGGACGCCGATGGTCGCGGTGCCGACGAGCGTCGGCTACGGCGCGAGCCTGGGTGGGCTCGCCGCACTGCTCGCGATGCTCAACTCCTGCGCACCCGGCGTCAGCGTCGTCAACATCGACAACGGCTTCGGCGCCGGCGTCTTCGCGGCCCGGGTCGCGCGGCGGGCAGCGCCGAGATGACCGCCCCGTGATCGGCTGGCTCGACTGCTCCGCCGGGGTGTCGGGCGACATGCTGCTCGGCGCCCTCGTCGGCGCGGGCGTCGACGTCGCGGTCCTGCAGCGGGCCGTCGACGCGGTGAGCCCCGAGCCGGTCGCGCTACGGGTCGAGCAGGTCACCCGCGGCGGGCTGGCCGCGACGCGTGTCCACGTCGAGGTCGCCGACAGCGCGACCTCCCGCAGCTGGGTCGACGTCCGGGCCCTGCTCGACGCGGCCGACCTCGACCCGCCCGTGCGCGCCCTCGCGACCCGGGCTTTCACGCTGCTCGCCGAGGCCGAGGCAGCGGTCCACGGCACCCACCCCGACGACGTGCACTTCCACGAGGTCGGCGCTCTCGACGCGATCGCCGACGTCGTCGGCGCGGCGGCGGGACTGACGGCCCTCGGGCTCGACGCGCTCACCTGCTCCCCCGTCGCGCTGGGCAGCGGCACCGCCCGCACCGCCCACGGCCCGGTCCCCGTGCCCGTCCCCGCCGTCGTGGCGCTGGCCACCGGCGTGCCCGTCGTCGCCGGGGCGGTCCCGCACGAGGCCGCGACACCGACCGGCCTCGCGGTGGTGAAGGCGGCGGCCACCGGCTTCGGCGTACTCCCCTCCATGGTCCTCACCACGAGCGGCACCGGCGCCGGGGGGCGCGACCCGGCCGAGGCGCCCAACGTCGTACGCCTGCTCCTCGGCACCCCGACCGGTGAGCCGGCCGGTGACCTGATGGCGCTGGTGCTCGAGACCAACGTCGACGACCTCGACCCGCGGCTGTGGCCCGAGGTGCTTCGGCGACTGCTCGCGGCCGGGGCCTCCGACGCGTGGCTCACCCCGATCCTCATGAAGAAGGGGCGCCCGGCCCACACCCTGTCGGTGCTGTGCACCGACGCGGTCGCATCCGAGGTCCGACGGGTCGTCTTCACCGAGACCACCACGATCGGGCTGCGCGAGAGCCGGGTCGCGAAGACCGCGCTCGCCCGCAGCGAGTCCGTCGTCGACGTGGAGGGGCAGCGCATCAGGGTGAAGACCGCGAGCCTCGACGGGCAGGTGGTCAACCGGATGCCGGAGT
The DNA here is from genome assembly GCA_030697205.1 of Mycobacteriales bacterium. Lineage (NCBI taxonomy): Bacteria > Bacillati > Actinomycetota > Actinomycetes > Mycobacteriales > Mycobacteriales bacterium. The sequence goes on along the minus strand of JAUYQP010000044.1, from coordinate 11,872 downwards.
ACGACGACGTCGTCGCCGCGTCGCTCGCCCTGGGTCGTCCCGTCCGCGAGGTGCTGGAGCAGGCGCGGCGGGTGAGCGGCTAGACCTGCTGGAGGAACGTCAGCGACCCGACCCCGCGGGCCAGCGGCGAGCTCACGACGTCGAGGGTGACGAGGGCGGCGTCACGGTGGCGGACCCGCAGCAGCGCGCGGGCGGTGCGTCCGGACTCGAGCGCCTGCAGGGGGGCGAGGCTGTGTCGCTGGTCGGGCTGGGGCCGCGCCCCGAGCGAGAAGTCCACGGCGCAGACGAGGTCGGCGAGGCGGGCCCCCACCTGGTGGTCGTCGAGGTCGAGCAGCACGGCAGCAGCGTCGCTGACCGCGGCGAGCCGACCCTCGGCGTCGACGACGAGGCAGGCGTCCTCCGACGAGGCCACGGCCGACAGCCACGGCAGCAGCGTGCCCGGCTCGAGATCGAGGGTGCGGGGCAGCGGCGCGCCCGTGGGCGCGGGCGCCAGGTCGCGGGGCTCGAGGGCGCGCAGCGGCAGGCGCAGCACGACCGCGCGGTCGTGCTGACTGGTCCCGGTCCCCCCGGCGGCGAGCAGTCGCACCATCAGGCCCGGCACGCTAGTCGCCCGGAACACCCCTGTCTGTGCCCGTCACCCGCACGGAGCAGTGACGGTTCAGTCACCGCGGTGCGGGCACAGGCGGAGTGCTGCTCGCCGCTGCGCAGTGCTCGGACCAGGAGGACGCCATGACCCCGCTCACCTCACTCGCGCAGGTGCTCGCACGAGCGCTCGCCTCGGGCGACCTGACCGGGCTCACCGGTGCGACCCCGGTCGACCGCCGCGACCGCTTCCTCACGCTGCTGGCCGTCTACGACCTGCACACCGCCCCGCTCGAGGTCGTCGGTGACGCGGCGCGCCACCAGCACGCGCCGGAGGTCGCCGCGGTCAAGGCCCGGCTCGAGGCCGAGTGGCTGGTCGAGCTCGAGGCAGCGTGGGAGACCGCCGAGACCCTGCGTACGACGACCACCGCTGACGAGGCCGTGAAGGCGATGCGCGTCATCGCCGCGAAGGACCGGCTGCCCGACGCCTACCGGTGGCTCGCCAAGGACGCGGGTTGGGCCGAGCTGGTCGACTTCCTCGCTCTGGAAGGCGGCCCCGACGGCGGCTTCGACGACCTCGTCGCGGTCTGCCAGGTCGGGCTCGCCGGCAGCGCCAAGCTGGAGCTCGGCAAGAACTACTGGGACGAGATGGGGCAAGGCGACCCCGACGGTGTTCACACCGTCCTGCACGACCGGCTCGTCGCCGCGCTCGACATGCCGCGCGTCCCGCGGTCCCAGATGCCGGTCGAGGCGCTGGAGCGCGCGGCGCTCGGTGGCCTGCTCGCGACCAACCGCTGGCTGCAGCCGGAGATGCTCGGCGCGCTCGGACTGCTCGAGCTGCAGGCCGGCCCGCGCTGCCGATTGGTGCTGCAGGCCTTCGACCGGCTCGGGGCCCCCGCCGACGCCTACCCGTTCTACGTCGAGCACGCCGAGGTCGACCCGGTCCACGGCAAGGACTGGCTCGACAAGGCCATCGCCCCGACCGTCGCGGAGCGCCCCGAGTGGGGTCCGCGGATCGTCAAGGGCGCCTGGTGGCGCTCGCAGGTCAACCTCGCCTTCTTCGAGGCGGTGCGCCGCTCGCTCGTCGGGGAGTCCGTCGCCGCATAGGGTTCGGTCCGTGCCGCACCTCGTGACGTCAGAGACCGGACGGCTGCGCACCGTCCTGCTCCACCGGCCCGGCGCGGAGCTGTCACGGCTCACGCCGCGCAACAACGCCGACCTGCTCTTCGACGGCCTGCCCTGGGTGTCGCGCGCCCAGGAGGAGCACGACGGGTTCGCGCAGGCGCTGCGCGACCGCGACGTCGAGGTGCTCTACCTCGCCGACCTGCTCGTCGAGGCGCTCGAGGTCGCCGAGGCGCGGGCCGAGGCAGTGCACGCCGCGGTGTCCGCGCAGGTCGTCGGGCCCGCGCTCGCGACGTCGCTGCACCGCTGGCTGCTCGACCTGGCGAGCGACGAGCTCGCCGACCACCTCTGCGCCGGCCTCACCCACGAGGAGCTGCCCCGCACCGGACCGGAGGGCGTCGTCTCGCGCATGGCGGGTCCGGGCGACTTCGTCGTACCCCCTCTGCCCAACCTGCTGTTCACCCGCGACTCGTCGGTGTGGGTCGCCGACCACGTCGCGGTGACCCGGCCCTCGATGCCGGCGCGGCAGCGCGAGACCACCCTGACCGGCGCGATCCTGCGCCACCACCCGCGCTTCGCCGGGACCCCGCTGCTCTACGGCGGGTCCAAGGAGGAGGCGTGGTTCGAGGGCGGCGACGTGCTGCTGCTCGCGCCGGGCGTCGTCGCGGTCGGTGTCGGCCAGCGCACCACCCCCGCCGGGGTGGAGGCCTTCGCGCTGCGCGCCTTCGCGAGCGGTGTCGCCCACACCGTGCTTGCGGTCCCGATCGCGCAGGAGCGCGCGACGATGCACCTCGACACCGTCTGCACGATGGTCGACGTCGACGCGGTCGTGATGTTCCCGGCCGTCGCCGACACCCTGATGGCCTTCACTGTCACCTCCGACGGCGACGGCGGGGTCGCCGTCGACGCGCCCCAGCCCTTCCTCGACGCCGCCGCGAAGGCCATGCAGATCGACCGGCTGCGCACCGTCGACACCGGCCTCGACCCGGTCACCGCCGAGCGCGAGCAGTGGGACGACGGCAACAACACCCTCGCGATCGCGCCCGGTCTGGTCGTCGCCTACGAGCGAAACACCGTCACCAATGCCGCGCTCGAGGCGGCTGGCATCGAGGTCGTCCGCATCGCCGGCTCGGAGCTCGGTTCGGGCCGCGGTGGACCCCGTTGCATGTCCTGCCCGGTGCTGCGCGACCCCCTGGACTGAACTGCAAGGGGGGAGTACGACGAACACATGCCCGTGATCACCGGTGTCCGTGTCCTGTTGGCCCTGGCCCTCGCCGTCGTGGCGATCGTCCATCTGAAGATCTCGCCCAACTACGCCGACATCGGCAGTCCGTTGAGCTTGCGCGGCCAGTTCGTCCTGCAGGGCATCGGCGGCCTCGTGCTCGCAGCGGCAGTCCTGACGCCGCTCGTCCGCTCGCTCGGTCGACTGGACCCGCTGGTGTGGCTCGCCTCCCTCGGCTACGGGGTGGTGTCGCTCGGGCCGCTCGTCTACAGCCGCTACAAGCCGCTGCCGATCCCGGGTTTCCCCGAGCCGGGCTTCCAGGAGACGTGGGAGGCCGAGGGAGCGGTGCTGTCTGCCGTGTCTGAGTCCGCTGTCATCGTCTTGGCCCTCGTCGGCCTCGCGCTGACGCTCGCGGCCCGCTCACGCACCCGCGAGCCCATCGCCGCCTGACCGAGCCTGTGGACGGCGGCGGGTCCACCGCCGCCGCGCGGGCATGATGACCGCGTGCTCAGGAGACGACGCGACCGGTCCGAGCCCGCGTGGATGGGGCCGCTGCCCGCAGCGGCAGGGTGCGACTGCCACGTGTGCCGGCCCGAGGGTCCCTACGACGCGATGGACCGGCGGCTCATCGACACCGTGCTGCAGCACGGCTGGCAGGTCACGCTGGTCTCCGACGAGGTCGCCTGCAGCGACCCCGGGCACGACCACGCCGGTGACAGCTCCCACCACGGTGAGGACCACGAGACGGTGGCGTTCGCCTACACCGTGGGTCTCGGGCACCGCGCCGGCCACCCCGAGCTGCTCATGTCCGGGCTCGACCCGCAGCTGATGCACCACGCGCTCAACGACGTCGCCCAGCGGGTGATGGCCGGTCGGCGCTACGCCGCCGGGGACGTCCTCGAGGGGGTGCTTGGCGGCGTACCTGTCGTGCTGGAGCGACTTGCCGACGCCGCGCTCGCCGACACCGTGACCTGGGCGGGGTGGTTCCACCGGGCCCGCCCGGAGGCGCTGGTCGTCGTGTGGCCCAGCACCTCGGGGGTCTTCGCGTGGCAGCCCGGCGCGCCCGATGCCCTCGACGAGCTGCAGCCTCCGGCCTGGCGCGAGCAGCTCCGCCACACGGGCGGTGTGAGCGTCGACCCGGACTGGGTCTTCGCCGAGCCGCCCGAGCATCCCGTCATGTCGTGCACCCACGTCGTACGGCGCGGCGACCCGGTCCTGTCGGCCGCGCGCGAGTCCGACACCTGGACCGTGCACTGCGGAACCCCCGGCCATGTCCCCGCAGAGCTGCTGACCGTGCACCTCGCGCACGTGGTCCGTGCCGCACCGAGCCTGCGACAGCTCGCCGACCTGGCGCCGGGCGAGCAGGCCGTGCGCACCGACCCGGACGCGAGCTGGCAACGGTCACCACCCCAACGCTGATCAGCGCGAGCAATGCCTCACTTCAGGAGATTGGGAAGCGCGGTGTTCCTCGCGTTGATCAGCGACGTCAGGGTCAGCGGAGGGTGAGCTGGCGTGACAGCAGACCGGCGCGCGCGCGGCGGGCGTCGGGGGTGAGCGGGTCGGTGACGGCGAGGGCGGCGTCGAGGCGGGCGCGCAGCGCGGCGGCCGGCTCCTCGACCGCCTCGGCCGGCAGGTCCACCGGCAGGTCCCACACCGGGCAGAGCAGCCCGTGGGCGCGGAACGACCCGACGTAGCGGGTGCCCTCGCCGAGGCCGAGGCCGCCATCGACGGCGACGCGGGCGAGGGCGTCGAGGGTCGGCTCCTCGTCGGTCGGCAGCACCCAGCGCAGGTGCGAGCGCTCGCGCATCCGGCACCAGTAGGCGCTCTCGACGCTGGTGAGCCGCGCGGTCGGGACGACCGAGGCGTTGGCCCGCTCGATGGAGGCGGCAACCTCGCCGTCAGGGTCCGACGCGCCCTCGACCCAGTAGTCGAAGCCGTCGTGCAGCGTGGTCTGCAGGACGTCGTCGGCGAGCAGGTCCTGCAGCCGGGGGGCGTCGGCCGGCGGCAGGCCGGCCGGCGTGATGGCGGCACCGGGGGTCGACTCCAGCGCGAGCGAGAGTGCCCAGCCGAGGTCGCGGCTCGCGTCACCGGAGCGCGCGCCGACCTGCAGCCCGAGGAAGATCTTGCCGTCCGCGCGCACCATCGCCGGCCACGCGAGCGGCAGCACCGTGGACAGCATCACCGAGCGGTCCTCGTGGCCGCGCACGGTCAGCGGCGCGGTCGCGGCCGGGACGACCTCGCGCAGCGCGACCCACTCGGTCTCGGCAGGCAGGCCCGCGAAGGGCCGGGTGACCAGCCGGCGGTCCTCGCGGGGCTTGGACGGGGCGGACTTGCGACGGCTGCTGATCTCGGACTCCCTGACAGGGCGGGACGGTGACAGGACCGGCCGAGCCTAGCGACGCCGCCACGGCGCGGAGTCGCGACACCGACTCGCACGGCCTACCGTCGAGGCGTGCGCGTCGCCGTCGTCGGAGCCGGGCTGTCCGGCGTCGCCTGCGCCCGACAGCTGCACGACGACGGCCACGAGGTGGTCGTGCTCGACCGCGGCCGGGTCGTCGGCGGCCGGCTCGCGTCGCGCCGGCTGCCCGACCGCGACAGCCGCCCGGTCGACCTCGGCGCGAGCTACCTCACCGCCCGCGACCCGGGCTTCCAGGCGCAGGTCGACGACTGGCTCTCGCGTGGCCTGCTGCACCCGTGGACCGAGCACTTCGCCGGTCAGCGGGGCGAGGGCCCGCTGCGCTACGGCAGCCCGCGCGGTCTGCGCTCGCTCGTCGAGGACCTCGCTGCACCGCTCGACCTGCGGCTGTCCACCGAGGTCCGCGAGGTCCGGGGCACCAGCGTCGACGGCCAGGAGTACGACGCTGCCGTTCTCGCCCTGCCCGACCCCCAAGCCGCGGCGCTGCTCGAGCCGGGGACCCCGGCGCACCAGGCCGTCACCGGCCGCGCCTGGGAGCCGGTGGTGGTCCTCGCCGCCGGCTTTGTTGCGCGCACGTGGGACCTCGACGGAGTGTTCGTGCACGACGACCCGGTGCTGTCGTGGGTCGCCGACGACGGCACCCGCCGGGGCGACGGGGCGGCTGTGCTCACGGCCCACTCGACGGGCGGCTTCGCCTCGGCGTACGCCCTGGCCCGTCCTGGTGCTGCTCCTCCTCGCGACCCGGTCGAGGCCGGACCGCCGATGGTCGCCGCGCTGCGGCGGCAGCTCGACCTGCCCGAGCCGGTGTGGACGCACGTGCACCGCTGGTCGTTCGCGCGGCCGGCGGAAGGGCGCGACGAGCCGTTCTGGTTGGCGGACCGGCTGGGCCTGTGCGGCGACGGGTGGGGCACGCCGCGGGTCGAGACGGCATGGCTGTCCGGGCGGCGGCTCGGGGAGCGGCTCAGCCGGGAAGGCTGACCTCGACGACGGTCCCGCCGCCCTCGCGCAGCGCTGCCGACACCGTGCCGCCCTGGGCCTCGACGTAGCGGCGCACGATCCACAGGCCCAGCCCGGCGCCGCCGGGCCGCCCACCTGGCACGACCGGCTCGCCGCGGACGAAGCGGTCGAAGACGCGGTGCAGGTCGGCCGGGGCGACGCCGACGCCGCGGTCAGCGACCCGCAGGACCGCGCGGCCGCCCTCGGTCGTCACGGTGACGTCGACGGGGCCGCCCCCTGGGGAGTACTTCACGGCGTTCTCGACGAGCTGCCCGACGACCGGCTCGACCTTGGCCGGGTCGCCCGTCGCGGGGACGGCGTCGGGAGCGTCGACGCGGACGTGATGGTCGGGCGAGCTGCCTGCCACCCCCGACACGACCCGGCGCACCTCGGCCGCGAGGTCGAAGGAGCGCAGCTCCACCTCGACGCCGGCAGCCCCTGCGTGCGAGCCGCGCATGAGCTGCTCGACCAGCTCCGCGAGGCCGGTGGCACGGCCGACCATCGTCGCCACCATCGCGCGGCGGTCGGCGTCGGGCAGCGACTCCCACCGGTGCAGCAGCGTGTCGCCGAAGCCTCGGACAACGGCGAGCGGCGTGCGCAGCTCGTGACCGGCGACGGCGAGGAAGAGGTCCTTGGCGGTCTCGAGCTCGACGAGCGCCTGCTCGGTCTGACGGCGCTGCAGGTCGGCCGCCTCGACCCGCGCGGCGTCGTGCAGCGCGACCCCGGCGTGGGCGGCGAGCAGCTCGAGCACGTCGAGCTGCTCGGCGCTGAGGGTCTTGCCCGCGTCGAGCGAGACGTAGAGGCCACCGGTCACCGCGCCGGCCGCCTCGGTGGACGCGACGGCGAGCACACCCGCCTGCCCGGTCCAGACCTCGGCGTTGAGGGAGGGGTAGGCCGCGGCGTCCGCGACGAGGGCCCGGCCGCCGGTCGGCAGGTCGGCGAGGGCACTACCCGCGAAGGGGAAGCGCTGGCCGAGCAGCGAGCCGGGCAGCTGCCAGACGGCGGCCACCTCGAGCTGGTCGCCGTCGAGCACGCAGTAGCCCGAGCCGTCCGCGTCGAGCAGCTCCACGGCCCCGCGACACAGCTGCTGCAGCAGCGCCGGGGTGTCGCTCGCGCTCATCGTGCTGACCACCTCGGCGAGGCGGCGCGCGAGGCTGGCCGGGCGGTTCACAGGCGACCGAGTCGGCGCAGCGCGCGTCGCGGGTGGTTGCTGATGACGGCGTCGACACCGAGCTCGACGACCAGGTCGATGTCGGTCGGCTCGTCGCAGGTCCAGACGTGCACGCGGTGGCCGCGCGCCTGCACCCGCGAGACGTACGACGGGTGGGCGCGCACCACCTCGATCGACGGCCCGGCGGCGTAGACCTGCGACGGCAGCGAGCCGTCGCGGTAGCGCACCGGCACGCGGTCCATGAGGTAGACGGTCGGGACCTGCGGCGCCATCGCGTGCACCCGCCGCAGCGAGGTGGGCGCGAAGGACATGACGGTGACGGGGCTGACGCTGCGGGTCAGCGGCCGGGCCACCCCGTAGCGCTCCAGCAGGTCGACGAGCGCCCGCTCGACGAGCCCGCCGTACCTCGTGGGGTGCTTGGTCTCGATGTGCAGCTCGACCCTCGTGCCCTCGACGAGCTGCAGCAGCCGCTCGAGGGTGAGGACCCGGCCGCGGTCGAGGTCGGGCTCCTCCCAGCTGGCCTCGAGCAGCGGGTCGCCGCCCGCCTTCTTCCACGAGGCGAAGTCGAGCTCCGCGAGCTCGGCCAGCTCCAGGGTCGACACGACTCCGCGGCCGTCGGAGGTGCGGTCGACCTTGCGGTCGTGCACGCAGACGAGCACGCCGTCGCGGGTCAGCCGCACGTCGCACTCCAGGGCATCGGCCCCCTCGTCGATCGCGAGCTCGTAGGCCGCGAGGGTGTGCTCCGCATGGCTCGCCGAGGAGCCACGGTGCGCGACGACCTGCGTCCTCCCCCCGGTCACGTCGTCGATCCTGTCAGGAAGGACGACGGCGTACGACGGGATCCGCTGCGTTCACCACATCGAGGACGGGCTCACCCGCGAGGGCGCGCTGCAGGTTGGCCTTCGCCTGGGCCACGATCCGCATCGCCGCCTGCTGCGAGGTGCCCGCGAGGTGCGGGCTGAGCAGGACGCCGTCGAGGGCGCGCACCGGGTCGCCCATCGGCAGCGGCTCGGTGGAGAAGACGTCGAGCGCGAAGAGCACGCCCGTGGCTGCAGCCTCCGTGACGGCCTCCTCGACGAGCACCTCTCCTCGGGCGGCGTGGACGAGGACGGACCCGGGCTTCATCCGGCGCGGGTCGACCAGACCGCGAGTCTCGGGGCCGAGCGCGATGACGAGCACGACGACGTCGCTGGTGGTGATCAGCTCGTCGAGGCCCTGCCAGGTCGCGGGCGCGTCCGGCTTCTGGCTGCGCGACCAGTAGGTCACGTCGCAGCCGAAGGCGGTGTAGAGCCGCGCGGCGAGGACTCCGATCGGGCCCATGCCGACGATGCCGACCTTGCTGCCGGCCAGCTCCCGACCGCCGAGCTCGGTCTGCGGCCACTCGCCTCGGCGTACCGCCTGGTCCGCCTGCAGCGTCTTGCGCAGCACGTTGAGCGTCGCCCCGACGCACCACTCCGCGACGCTGACGCTGTTGGAGCCGGCGCAGTTGGCGACCGGCACCCCCTGGGCCGCACACGCGGCGAGGTCGATCCCGTCGGTGCCGACGCTCGGCTGCTGCACGAAGCAGACCCGGTCACCCGGGGTCGTGATGCGCAGCTGCGGGGTCCAGTCACCGAGCAGCAGGTCCACGGTCGGTACCAGTTCCTCGACCGCGGCCTGGGTCCGCTCGGCCGGCACGACGACTTCGAGCCGCTCGTCACCGAACAGCAGCTCCAGCAGGTCCTTGGGCATCGGCGGCAGGGCCAGCAACCGCCACGGCTCGGTCATGCCTGCGGACGCTACTGGTCGGGCGCCAGGCCGGCGCGACCCGGCAGGTGTCGAGCTCACCGCTGGCTCGCGGCGTGGGTGCGGGGTGATCACCGCGCGGAACCGCGCTTTATCGGGCGCGAGCAGTGAGCGGAGCGCGTGCTGATCACGGGTGTGCCCGGTGTCCGACGCGCTGTCTCGGTGGACGCTCCGCACCAGAGCGCGGACATCTGACCGAGTCCTGCGTCAGGAGGAGGCAACGCTGGGGCACTTTCTCACGGTTGACGATCACCGACGTGGCGGGACCTACCTCCCTTCGGGGGTCCAGCCGCCGACCGGACGTTCACCTCATGAGGGTCGGGGAGCGCGCAGCTGCTGGCCCGAAGTGAGATGGCCGATGACGGGCTGTACGCCGGCCACCCGGGTCTCGTCGTCGACGTGTACGGAGACATGGTCACCATGAGCGTTGTCGCCGGCTACTCGGTCGCCATCAGTCGCGGCGACCTGAGTCCCCTATTCGATGGCGACTACATCAGCAGGGGGCGGCGAGTCGTGCAGAAGTCGCATCCGACAGAGGATCGACAGGTCGGGACGTGCTTCGAGATTGCCGGTGACGAGTGGCCAGTGGGCCACGAGCCTTCTGTCTAACTAAAGCGGAGGCGCGGACCAGCTACCGGCACTTCGTGGCGGCCGATTTGCCCTGCGGCCCAGCGGCAAGTCCACGGGTCTCGAGTCGTGCGCGATCTCAGCAAGCCCCCCGCGGCTCGCGCTCGGGACTGCTTGCGTACTCCCATCAGCATGAGCGAGGCCAAGAAACCCCCGGCGGCGGCGGCGAGAACCCCAGCCACCGTGGCAACCGCACTCGCGGGCCAGGTAGGCGTCAACAGTAGAAGGACGCCGGCCAGGGCGTAGAGCTGATAGATCTTGTTGTACACCGCTTTGATCGTCGGCTGTACGAACGGCGGCGGCCCTGCCAGCGCGACCCCTGCAGCCAACCCGAGGTGCGCAATGGCAGTAAACGGGCGGCCGGCGGCTGTGAGGACCACGGCGACAGTGACAAGCCCGATCATAACGATCACTCGCGTAGGTGACCAACGACTCATCCGGGTTCAGGCGCGTTCATCTGGCAGCGGAAGCAGACCACTTCGCAGAGGATGATCCCGGTTACGCGGCCGCGGAGCTGAGGATGGTGTGGAGGCGGTGGCTCGCCGCTGCTGCGGTGCGGGCCTGGCGCGGCGGTCGCGTGGGCAGGGGTGGCGGCCAGGCCTGCGTGCTGTCGTGGTCGGCGGTTCGGAAGCCGCGTTGGTCGAGGAGCCGGCCGTCGCGCAGGCGCAGGGCCGCGCCGTCGTGGACGCGGGCGTGGCAGCTGCTGGTGCCGTGGCACAGCGGGGCGCAGTTGACGAGGTCGGTGGTGCCGCCGTCGCGCCACCACAGGGCGTGGTGGAGCTCGAGGCGGTCAGCGGGGGCTTGGCAGCCGTCGGTCGCGCACCGCCACTGCCACTGGGTCATGCTCGCGAGCCATTGCGGGTGGGTGAAGACCCGGCTGCCCCGTCCGACGTCGAGCACAGCGCCTTCTTGGTCGAGCACGACCCGGGTGAGGGTCGCGTTGCACAGCAGCATCTCCAAGGAGGTCTCTGCGACCGCGCTCCCGTCGGGGTAGGTCGCGGGTGGCACCGGGTCCCCGAGCAGCTCCGGAGGCAGTGCCGCCTCGGATCCAATGGTGCCGGTGGTGTCGGTGTGCGGGAGGAGCTGCCCGTCGCGGGTGAACAACGGTTCGGTCAGCGGGTCGGGGAGCCGGGCGCCGCTGTCGGGGCACGTGACCGGCACGCCGTAGAGGTCGCGCTGGCTCTGGTGCGCCGCGAGTCGGGCTTCGGGGACGGTCACGACGAGCTGCACCCCACGGCCCCGGGTCACGGTCTCCGTCCGGGCCATCCAGAAGCTGGCGATCCCGACCAGCGCGTCGACGTCACGCTGCGCCGGGGTGCGGGTGTCGCCTGCGGTCTGGTCGTTGCGCCGCCACGCGCTCAACGCTGCTTTCAGGACCTGCCCGCTGTGGGGGTCGAGGGTCCCGATCAGGTTCCACATCCCGGCGAACCCCTCGGTCAGGGAGGCCTTGCGCTCGGTGACCTTGTCGCGGTCCTCCTGCGCTGCCGGCTCCGGGGCCAGAGCGCGCAACCGCTTCGACAGCTCGCGTTGGAGCACGAGGGGGTCGGTGAGCTCCGCGAGGTCGCTGAACGCCTGCTCCTGCTCCACCAGCCACTCAGGGGTGTTCAACGCGGTCCCGAGGACGCGCTTGTCGAGCAGGTCGAGGCTGGTCAGCAGCACCGAGGCGTGCGCGGCGGTGATCCGCGCCGACCGCAGCAGCCGCTCCACCGCCGGCCGCGCCCGCAACCCGCGGGCGAGCTTCGCCCACCGGCGCGCCTCACCCGGGCTCATCGGCGCGGACGTCTCTGTCGCGGAGTGCCGGGCGAGCCAGGCCCACTGCGCCCGCGACCCGGTCTGCTGCCAGGTCTGCGTCGCATCCACGACCTGCAACCGGCCAGCGAGAGCGGCGGCGATCTCGGCCTGCATCGCGAGCAGCTCGTGCACATCCGCCGCAGCCGTGAGCCCGTCAGCA
>JAUYQP010000043.1 GCA_030697205.1 Mycobacteriales bacterium | reverse complement strand
CGTCGGCCTCAAACGACCTGCGCCAGGATCGCACCGTCACCGGCGTCACACCTTGCTCGGAGGCGATCGCGCTGTTCGCGACGCCGTCCGCCGCAGCCAACAGCACCCGCGCCCGCAGCACCTCACGATGCGCCGCAGTCTCGGACTTCGCGACCTTCTCCAGCGACTCTCGCTGGCCCTGCGACATCACCAACGAATCGGCAGCTGCGGTCATCTACGAACACTATCGCAGAACTAGTTACTCAAATGCGCGACACACCACTAGACCGCTCAGACAGTGGCCGTTGCGACCACGGCGGGCCTTGGCCGGATCCCGCTGGCGAGCGGCTCGACGTAGCGCCGGATCGCGAGCGCCGCCGCAGCGCCCTCTCCCGCGGCCGACGCAGCCTGCTTGGTCGAGCCGCTGCGCACGTCGCCCGCGACGAAGACGCCCGGCACCGAGGTCTGCATGCCGGGGTCGGCGAGGACGAAGCCCTGCTCGTCGACGTCGACGAGGTCGCGCACCAGATCGCTGTTGGGCGTCAGCCCGATGAAGACGAAGGCGCCCTCGGCGGGGATCTCGCACGAGCCCTCGGCCGTGTCGACGACCAGCGCCCGGAGCTTCCCGGCGTCGGTCGTCGCGAAGCCGGTCGGCGTGGCACCCGTGACGACGGTGACCTTGGCGTTCTCCTCGAGCTTCTGCACCACGACGCGACTGGCCGACAGCTCTGGGTCGCGGGTGACGACGGTGACCGACTCGGCGAACCTGGTGAGGAAGGCGCTCTCCTCCCCCGCGCTGTTGCCGCCACCGATGACGACGACGTCCTTGCCGCGGTAGAAGGGCCCGTCGCAGGTCGCGCAGAAGTGCACGCCCGCCCCGATGAGGTCGTCCTCCCCCTCGATGCCCAGACGGCGGTAGGTCGAGCCGAGCGTCAGCAGGACGGCGAAGGCGGCGTACTCCTTGCCGTCGCCCGTCGTCACGCCCCGGTAGGCGCCGTCGACCGTGACGCCGGTGACCTCCTGCGCAGGAAGCACTTCTACGCCGAAGCGCTTCGCCTGGCGGCGCAGCCGGTCGGCGAGATCTCCGCCGCCCACGCCCTCCGGGAAGCCGGGGAAGTTGTCGAGCCGCTCGGTCACGCCTGCCTGACCACCGACACCCGCCCGCTCGACGACCAGGACGGTCAGCCCCTCCCGGGCGGCGTAGAGCGCAGCGGTCAGGCCGGCCGGCCCGGAGCCGACGACGATGAGGTCGTAGAAGGCCATCTTCGCCTGGGTCTGGAGGCCGAGCTTCTCGGCGAGCTCGGCGTTGCTCGGCTCGACGAGGATCGACCCGTCGTCGAAGACGATGGTCGGGATGATGTCCTTGCCGTCGTTGTGGGACTGCACGACGGCACGGCCCGCCCGCCCTTCGTCGGTGTCGGCGTCCACGTCCACGAAGTCGTAGTGGACGCGCTGCTCGCCGAAGAACTGCTTCGCGCGCTTGCAGTCGGAGCACCAGCCGGTGCCGTACATCGTGATGGCCATGCCGCACTGAACCGCGTCGGCGCGCGGTTCGCTTCCCTGCTCCGGTGACGAAGCACTGACGGCTACTCGCCGGCCTCGCCGTCGTCGTTCACGGCGACAACCGCTTCTGCCGCTGCCGGATGACGCGCTCGAGCTTGCGGCGCCTGCCGGCGTCGTAGGGCAGCTCCGCCAGCAGCGGCAGCCAACCGTCCACGCGATCGACGGCGTTGCGCAGGGCCCGTGACGCCACCTTGCTCGGGAGACCCAGCTCGGCGGCCAGTGCGGTCACGTCCTTCGCACCGACGTCGGCGCGGCGCCCGTTGACGGCCATCGCCAGTGTCGTGTCGCCATACGGCTGCGACGACGGGATGTCGTAGGCCGGCGCGACCTGCCACTCCCCGTCTGGCTGCTGCAGGACGGCGAAGTTCTTCGCGTGAGCGTCGCCGTTGCCGGTGAGCACGGCGAACACCAGCTGCTCGAGCAACGACCGCAGGGCAAGCGCCTGCGCGTCACACACCCGCGCGAGAGCGGCAAAGGTGGCTGCGTAGCCGAGCACGTACTTGTCGCCCGGAGCCCGCCCCTGCACCTGGCAACCGTCCTCGACAGCGAGCGCGCGCGGCCTGCCTGCGTCGTCGACGCTCCGGTCGAACCTCGTCACTGCGAGGCCGGCCACACCCTCGACGTCGCGCACGACCGTCGCCCTCGCCGCAGCGACTCCGCTGCGGGTGCAGGCCTGGAGCATCACGTGCTCGTTCTCGACCAGGCCCGGGTACTCAGGCGGGTCGAGCTTGAGGATCACGGACCGCCCCAGGCGCTGCCCGGGCAACGTGATCATCGCCGCACTGGCTTTCACCTGGACCCCGGGGAGAGCTGTCCGGTCGGGCTGCACGTCGAGCTCGACGAGCAGCTCCCGGAAGCGCAGGTCTGCGAGGTCGAGCGAGATGCGCGGAGGCGGGGTCACCGGGTCCTCACCCGTGGGCACGACCTGGACGTCGCCGATGGTGTCGCCGCCCACGGCGAGCAAGAGCGAGAGCTCGTCGTCGACGGAGGTCTTGACCGCTCTACGCAGTGCGCTGAGGCGACGACCCTCCGGAAGCAACCCGGTGAAGTACGCCGGGAGCGCACCTCCCGGGCGCGGAGGAGGCTGAGTCCCTACGGGAAGCGTGGTGGCCACGGCCAGTCCGTCGTACCCGTCCAGGTAGGCGAAGACCACGCCCTCCGGAGTCCTGCGGAGGACACCGACTCGTCGACCGCGCTTCCAGACATCGGCCTCGGTGACGTCCACGACGGACGACATCGACGTCACCGCGGATCCGGACCGGGGACGACAGCGGTCGCGGCTCCGCGCTCCACTCGCAGGCGGAGCCCTACGGCGGCGAGCACAGCCAGCAACGCGTCGAGCCGCACGGTCGGCTTGTCGGCCTCGACGGCATGCACCGTCCGTGTCGCCACGCCGGCGAGCTCCGCTACCTCGACCTGGGTGAGCGCCAACTGGGTGCGACGGGCACAGACGAGAGCCCCCATGCTCGATGCACGATCGGACATGCCAGCCACACTCCGACGACGACCCTCGTAGGTATCTGCACGATCATGCAGATACCCAGTCTGATCGCCCGCCAGTACGGTGTCAATGCACGATCATGCACAGACTGGCACGCCGGGCGTCCACGTCCCCACACGCGCGTGGACGAGCGCGTGCCCGCCGTGGCGGTGGGGCTACGCGACGAGGCCGAGGCGGCGCAGCTCGACGGTGAGGTCGTGCGGAGAGGTCGAGGCGGCCATCGCGGCCTCGAGGGTGATGACGCCGTCACGGATGAACGACACCAGGTGCTGGTCGAAGGTCTGCATGCCGTAGTAGGAGCCCTCGGCGATGAGCTGCGGGATCGACGAGGTCTTGTCCGGGTCGGCGATCGCGTCGGCGATACGGCCGGTGTTGACCGCGACCTCCATGACCACGCAACGGCCCTCGCCGTCGGCGCGCGGCACGAGGCGCTGGCAGATGATGCCGCGCAAGGCGCCGGCGAGCGCGAGGCGGACCTGCTTCTGCTCGTGCGGCGGGAAGAAGTCGATGATGCGGTTGATGGTCTCGGCCGCATCGGTGGTGTGCAGCGTCGACATGACGAAGTGGCCGGTCTCGGCGGCGGCGAGGCCGGCCTTGACGGTCTCGTGGTCGCGCATCTCACCGACAAGGATCACGTCGGGGTCCTGACGCATCGCGGCGCGCATCGCGGTGACGAAGTCCTCGGTGTCGACGCGGACCTCGCGCTGGTTGACCATCGCCAGCTTGTCGAAGTGCAGCACCTCGATCGGGTCCTCGATCGTGACGACGTGCACCTCCTTGTTGCTGTTGATGTGGTCGATCATCCCGGCAAGGGTCGTGGTCTTGCCGGAGCCGGTCGGGCCGGTGACGAGCACCAGACCGCGGGGCTCCATCGCGAGGGAGGCGAGCACGGGCGGCAGGCCGAGGTCGGTCAGCGGGATCGCGCCGACGGAGACGCGACGGAAGACCAGACCGGCCGAGCCGCGACTGCGGAAGGCGTTGACGCGGAAGCGGCCCACTCCCGAGAGCGAGTAGGCGAAGTCGGCCTCGTTGCTGCGGGTGAACTCCTCGACGAGGTCCTCGCGAAGGACCTCGATGACCATCTGCTCCGTGTCAGCGGAGGTCAGGTCGCGCGTCTGCAGCTTGCGCAGCCGACCGTCGATCCGGACGCGGGGCGGGGAGCCGACCTTGCAGTGCAGGTCGGAACCGCCGCACTCCACCAGTGCTCGCAGGAAGGGCTCGATCGAGGAGGTCACAGTGCCTCTTCGGCGTCTGCCCGCCCCTCCTTGACCCCTCTGGCCTAGTCCGTGCTGCTGCTCTCGACCCGCACCAGCAGGTCGCCCTCCTGTACGACGTCACCCACCTCGACCGCGACCTGCCCGACGGTGCCACCCACCTCGGTGAGCACCGGGATCTCCATCTTCATCGACTCGAGCACGACGAGGACGTCGCCGGCGTGGACCTGCTGGCCGGCGCTGACGAGCACCTCGTGGATGCTGCCGACCAGCTCGGCGCGCACCTCGCCGCGGTCCGGGCTCACCGCAGACCAGCCATCCACGCCTCGACCTCGTCGGCCTGGCGCGGGAGGCCGGCTGACAGGTTGCGCGGGCCGTCGGCGGTGACCAGGATGTCGTCCTCGATCCGCACACCGATGCCGCGCAGGTCCTCGGGCACGGTGAGGTCGTCGGGCTGGAAGTAGAGGCCGGGCTCGACGGTGAGGACGTAGCCCACCTGCAGCGGACCCTTGCGGTAGTGCTCGTCGCGCGCCTTCGCGCAGTCGTGCACGTCGATGCCGAGCATGTGGCTGACGCCGTGCAGCGTGTAGCGGCGGTAGAGCTGCTGGTCCTCGGCGAGGGCCGCCTCGGCGTCCTCCAGGACCCCGAGCTGCTGCAGCCCGTGGGCCAGCACCTGCATGGCCGCGCGGTGCGGGTCGAGGAAGTCCGCGCCCGGCACGCACGTCGCGATGGCGGCCTCCTGCGCGTCGTACACCAGGTCGTAGACCTGCCTCTGTCGCGACGAGAAGACCCCGTTGACGGGGATCGTGCGCGTCACGTCGGCGGTGTAGAGCTCGTGGCCCTCGACGCCCATGTCGAGCAGGATGAGCTCGCCCTCGCGGACCGGGCCGTCGTTGTCGGTCCAGTGCAGGACGCAGGCGTGCGGGCCGGCCGCGCAGATGGAGCCGTAGCCGACGTCGTTGCCGTCGACGCGGGCGCGCAGGCCGAAGACGCCCTCGACCCAGCGCTCGCTGGTCGCCACCGCTTTGGGCAGCTCGCGGACGACGTCCTCGAAGCCGCGGGCCGTCGCGTCGCAGGCCAGCTGGAGCTGCTCCACCTCATGGCTGTCCTTGACCAGCCGCAGCTCCGAGAACACGACGGTGAGCTCGGTGTCGGCCTCCTCGTCGGTGCTGACCATCGCCTCGACGCGGCTGTCGAAGCCCCGCACGACGCGCACCGGGGAGACAGCCTCGAGGGCCTTCTCGAGCTCCTCGAGCGGCCGGACCTCGATGCCGAGCAGCGCGCTGACCGACTCGAGCGTCGGCCGCGGGCCGACCCAGAGCTCGCCGTAGACCCGGTCGGTGAAGAACGCCGACGTGGTCCGGTCGGCAGCGGGCATCTGGTAGAGCACCGAGGCGCCGTCGGGGTCGATGACGAGGACCGCGTCGGGCTCGTGGGAGCCGACCAACCAGGCGAAGTCGCTGGCCGGGCGGAAGCGGTAGTCGGTGTCGTTGGCCCGCACCTTGTAGGTGCCGGTCGGCACGACGATCGTCTCGCCGGGGAAGCGCTGGGCCACCGCGGCGCGGCGGGCCTGACGGAAGGGCACCGACGGGCTCGGGTCGGGCAGGGCCGCGTCACGGGGCGCCCAGCCGGTGGTCACGAAGTCGAGCAGCGCCTGCGGCCGGTCGGGGTCGTGGCTGGCCGTCGTCTTGTCCTCGTGGGTGCCCTCGGCAGGTGTCTCCGTCGTCATGCCCCGAGCGTACGACCGGGCCGCCGGCTACCGGCCGGTACGCCGTCACCCCACCCGGTGATCACCAGGTGGTCTGCACGCGACACACCGGCGTGTTCCGTGCAGATCCCCTGTCGATCAACAGCCGGGTCCGGGGGGACAGGCCGGGCGGCGCGGCTAGCGGCCGGTCCACTCCGGGGTGCGCTTCTGCAGGAAGGCGGTCACGCCCTCCGCGGCGTCCTGCGTGGTGTTGAGCAGCGACAGCTGGGCCTGCATGGCCTCGAGGCCGGCCTCGAGCGAGGAGGCCATCGCGGCGTGGAAGGCCGCCTTGCCGAGCCGCACGGCCACGGGCGGCTTGGCGGCCAGGGCGTCGACCAGCGTCGCCGACTCCGCAACCAGGTCTGAGGCCGGGACGACCCGGGACAACAGCCCCATCTCGAGCGCCTCTGCGGCAGGCACCCGCCGGCCGGACAGCATCATCTCCATCGCCCGCTTCGGGCTGACATGGCGCCCGAGCAGGGCGCTGACCATGAACGGCCACAGCCCGAGGTCGACCTCCGGCAGCCCGAAGGCGGCGGTGTCGGAGGCGATGACGACGTCGCAGCCCATGATCAGGCCGACCCCGCCGGCGAGGCAGAGCCCCTGCACGGTCACGACGACCGGCACCGGGCAGTCGCGCATCGCGAGCACGACCTCGCGCAGCAGCCCGCGACCCTCGTGCACCTCGAGCCCCGTCGCGTCGGGGGCCATCTGGACGAGGTCAGCGCCGGAGCAGAAGACCCGGTCGCCCGCACTCGTCACCGAGACCACCCGGGCGTCGCCGAGGTCGCGCAGCGCCTCGAGGATGCCGCGCAGCACGTCGCCGTTGAGGGCGTTGCGCTTGGGCTCGCGGTCGATGTGCAGGCGCAGCACGTGGCCGTCGCGGGTGGCGACCAGGTCGGTCATGCGCGGGTCCTCTCCAGATCGGGTACGACGAGGGCGACTCCCTCGACGACGGTCTGCGCGAGGGCGGCGCGCAGCGCGTCGAGGGCGAGAGCGGTGGTCGAGGCGGCAACGGCGAGGACGGCTACGACGCCGTCGGGCGGGACGGCGGCGCCCTCCCGGCAGGCGGTCTCGACACGGACGCCCTCGGGCCAGGAGAGGCGCTCGACGGTGCCCGTGCCGCGCAGCACGACACCCGCGGCGGCACGCGCCACGACCTCGTAGGGCACGTCCTCACCCGCGGCCGTGCGCAGCTGCAGCTCGACGAGGTCGAGGCCGAGGGCCTCCTCGGTCACGATGTGACCGAGGGTGAGGTGAGGCACGACGAGCTCACCCACCACGGAGACGACACCAGAGACGGCACCGGCGAGCGGGGCCGCACAGGGCGGGGGCGGGCCGGACGACACGATCAGGTCGTCGACGACGTCGCGCTCGTCGACGGCGGCGCCACCGAGCCACTGCACCTCGCGGCGCGTCGCCGGCAGGACGGGGGTGCCGCCGAGCGAGCCCGCCGGCGGGCCGACCCAGACGAGTCCGGCCTCCACGACCGCGGCGGCGAAGCCGGGGTGGGCAGCGAGCGGCCCCGATCCTGGGTGGACGGCGTCGGCTCCGGCCTGGCGGGCGGCCTCGAGGACCTTGACGACGTCGGCGTCGGAGCCGGGACCCCCGAGCAGCACCGACTCGTCGCCGTGGCCGTGCTCCCCGTCGAGGTGGACCGTGACGGCCCGCGCCCCGAGCGCCTGCACGGTGCGCACGACGCGGGCTCCCAAGAGACCCCGGTCGGCGACGAGCACCGTCTCGAAGCCGCCGCCGGTCGGCGTGGGAGGCAGGACGGGGGGCACGGCCGCCACACTAGGGGCGTGGTCCTCGTCCTCGTCGTGCTGACCGTCGCCGTGACGGTCGGCCTGCTGTCCGGAGGTCGCCTCGACCTGCTCGGCGCGACCCGGCTCCGCAACGCACCGCTGGTCCCCGCCGCCCTCGCCGCTCAGGTCCTCGGCGCGCTCGTCGGAGGCCCCTTCTACGCAGCCGGCCTGGTCGTCTCCGCCGCGTGCGTGACCGGCTTCCTGGCCCGCAACCGCGGAGTGCGCGGCACCGGTCTGGTCGCCCTCGGCCTGCTCGCCAACGCCCTCGTCGTGGGCGCCAACGGCGCGATGCCCGTCTCCGCCCACGCCTCCGGGCGGGCCGGGGTCAGCACCCAGTCCGTCGTCGCGGGCACCGACCCGCGCCACGAGCTCGCCGACGCCGACACCCGGCTGCGCTGGCTGTCCGACGTCGTACCCGTCCGCATCCCGCTGCGGCCCGAGGTCGTCAGCGTCGGCGACGTCCTCATCGCCGCCGGTCTCGCCCAGCTCGTCGTGCTTGGCCTGCGGGGGCGTCAGCCGCGCGAGCCCGCCAGCGTCGTCGAGGCCGACCGCGCGGCTGTGGCAGGCTAGAGGCGCTCACGCCGCACCTCGAGAGGAACCGCCGACATGGCCAAGAAGGGCCGCAAGCGCCGCAGCCGTCGCAAGAACAAGGCCAACCACGGCCGTCGTCCCAACGCCTGACGGCCGACACCTGCATCCCGCCCGGTCCTGCCCGTCTGGACCGGGCGGACTGCTGTCCGGCTCCGGTCAGCCGCGCAGTGCGGCCACCGTCGCGGCCAGGCCCACCGGCAGCGCCGTGAACGGCTCCCACCCGAGCGCCCGGCGGGCCGCGCCGACCTCGAGCACCAGCGACCGCAGCTCCCCCGGGATCGCGGGCGCGCGGTCGACGGGCAGCCGGGTGCCGGTCGCGTCAGCGAGCGCCTCCTGGAGCGCCTCGACCGACAGCCCGCGCCCCGACGCGACGTTGAGCCGCCGGCCGTCTGCCCGCTCCCCGGTCGCCCGCACGATCGCGTCGACGGCGTCGTCGACGTAGAGCCAGTCGCGCACGGTCCGGCCGTCGCCGAAGACCGTCGCCGGCCGCCCGCCGACGAGCGCGCGGGCCATCATCGCGACGGCGCCGGTGTCCTGCCGCGGCCCGTAGACCCGCCCGAGGACGAGCGACGTGGTCGCCACCGAGGCGGGCTCCAGCACGACGAGCTCGGCGGCGCGCGACGCGGCGTACGCCGTCCTCGGTGCGAGACCTGCGCGCTCGCTGACGGGCTGCCTGCGGGGCCGGCCGTAGACCGCGGCGTCGCTGGCCAGCACCAGCTTGCGCACCCCGGCCGCCTCCGCCGCGGCGAGCACCGCGGCCGTCCCGACGACGTTGCCGCGGACCTCCTCGAGCGCCGTGCCCCGGGTGACCGCGAGGTGGCAGACCACCTCCGGACGCGCGCGGGCCACCAGCGCCGGCAGAGCGTCGTCCAGCACCGAGGCGCGACTGAAGGACAGCCCACCAACAGCGCGCGCTGCGGCCAGCCGGTCCAGCCGACCGGTGGACAGGTCGTCGACGGCAGTGACGGTGTGCCCGTCGGCGAGCAGCCGGTCCACCAGGTGCGAGCCGAGGAAGCCGGCCGCGCCTGTGACGAGCACGCGCATCAGGGGTGCCGCAGCTGCCAGCCGGCCCAGGCGCTCGCGACCATGTCGTGCAGGTCGTGGCGGGCCGAGAAGCCCAGCCCCGCGCGGATCTTCTCGACCGAGGCGACGACCCGGGCGGGGTCACCCGGGCGGCGGTCGACGACGTCGGGGGTGACGTCGAGGCCGGTGACCTCACCGACGACGCGGATGACGTCGAGCACCGAGGAGCCCTCGCCGCGACCGATGTTGTAGACGTCGCTGTCCGCGCCGCCCTCGAGCGCCGCAGCCGAGGCGAGGTGCGCCGCGGCGATGTCGGCGACGTGGACGTAGTCGCGCACGCAGGTGCCGTCAGGCGTCGGGTAGTCGCCGCCGAAGACCCGCGGCCGCTCATCGGCCTGCAGCCGCTCGAAGACCATCGGCACGAGGTTGAAGACCCCGACGTCGCCGAGCTCCGGGGTCGCGCAGCCCGCGACGTTGAAGTAGCGCAGCGCGTGCGAGCGCAACCCGAAGGCGGTCGCGCAGTCGCGCATGACCCACTCGCCGACGAGCTTCGACGCGCCGTACGGCGACATCGGCGCGCCGGGGGTCTCCTCGGTGACGAGGTCGACGTCGGGCAGCCCGTAGGTGGCGGCGGAGCTCGAGAAGACGAAGCTCCCCACCTCGAGGTCGCGGCAGGCCTCGAGCAGGGTGACCAGGCCGGTGACGTTCTCGGTCCAGTACTTCAGCGGGTCGGCGACCGACTCGCCGACCTGCTTCTTGGCCGCGATGTGGACCACGCCGGTGACGCGGTGCTCGGCGATGGTGCGCCGGACGAGGTCGCCGTCGAGGACCGAGCCGACGACGAGCGGGGTGTCCCCGACCCTCGTCGCGTCACCGGTCGAGAGGTCGTCGAGGGCGACCGCGGGACGGTCCGCGTCACGGAAGGCGGCGAGCACGTGGGCACCGATGTAGCCGGCACCGCCGGTCACCAACCAGGTCATGCGGTCACGCTAGTGCGCGCGGCTCAGTGCTCGCGGAACTCCACGTGCTCGATCTCCACGCGGACCTCCTGGATGCGCAGCATGACGCGCTCGCGCAGGTCCGTCGGTGGCGTGTCGCCGCCGCAGCAGCGGGCCACCAGCGCCTTCACGGCCTGCTCGAGGCCGTACTCGCGCAGGCACGGCGCGCACTCGTCGAGGTGGATGCGGATCTTGCCGTGGTGATCGGCGTCCTGCTCCTGGTCGAGGTAGAGGTAGACCTGCTCCAGCACCTCGCTGCAGGGGGTCTCGTGCGGGTCGCCGCAGCTCACTCCGGGTCACCTGCCTTCACAAGGCCGCGCTCGATCGCGTAGTCGTGCAGCAGCGCCTTGAGACCGCGGCGCCCGCGGTGCAGGCGACTCATGACCGTCCCGATCGGGGTGCCCATGATCTCGGCGATCTCCTTGTAGGCGAACCCCTCGACGTCGGCGAGGTAGACGGCCAGGCGGAACTCCTCGGGGAGCCGCTGCAGGGCGTCCTTCACCTGCGAGTCGGGCAGGTGCTCGAGGGCCTCCATCTCCGCCGACTTCAGGCCGGTGGAGGTGTGCGACTCGGCGCGCGCGAGCTGCCAGTCCTCGACGTCCTCGGACATCGACTGCTGCGGCTGGCGCTGCTTCTTGCGGTAGGTGTTGATGAACGTGTTGGTGAGGATCCGGTAGAGCCACGCCTTGAGGTTGGTTCCCGGCCGGAACTGGTGGAACGACGAGTAGGCCTTGGCGAACGTCTCCTGGACCAGGTCCTCGGCGTCGGCAGGGTTGCGGGTCATCCGCATCGCCGCGGAGTAGAGCTGGTCGAGGAACGGCAGCGCGTCGCGCTCGAAGCGCGCGGTCCGGTCTGCGTCGGACTCGGTCGCGACGTCGATCTCGCCAGCGTCGATGCC
>JAUYQP010000042.1 GCA_030697205.1 Mycobacteriales bacterium | reverse complement strand
CCGACGCCCCCACGGCCGTGCGCCGCACCGGCACCGCGAGCGCCAAGCCCGCGGCCGACCCCGCTGCCACGTCGGCTGCCAAGACGGCTGCCAAGACGGCTGCCAAGCCCGCAGCGAAGAAGGCGCCCGCGAAGAAGGCCGCCTCGCCGAGCCCGCGTCGGCGCGGTGACGGCTGATGGCGATCTCCGCCACCGCACCGGTCCGTGGGGCCGGTGACTTCTTCGCTCTCTCGCTCGACGTGCTGCGCAGCCTGTTCAAGCGGCCGTTCCAGGGCGCGGAGTTCATCCAGCAGGCGTGGTTCATCGCGTCGGTGACGATCCTGCCGACGGCGCTGGTGTCGATCCCCTTCGGCGCGGTGCTGGCGCTGCAGGTCGGCAACCTCACCAAGCAGATCGGCGCGCAGTCGTTCACCGGCGCCGTGGCCGTGCTCGGCATCGTGCGCGAGGCCAGCCCGATCGTGACCGCCCTACTCATCGCCGGCGCGGGCGGCTCCGCGATCTGCGCCGACCTCGGGTCGCGCAAGATCCGCGAGGAGATCGACGCGATGGAGGTGCTCGGCGTCAGCCCCCTGCAGCGACTGGTCGTCCCCCGGGTGCTCGCGACGATGCTCGTCGCGTTCTTCCTCAACGGCCTCGTCGCCGTCGTCGGTGTCGTCGGCGGCTACTTCTTCAACGTCATCCTGCAGGGCGGCACCCCGGGGGCCTACCTCGCGTCGTTCACCGCCCTCGCGCAGCTGCCGGACCTCTACGTCGGCCAGCTCAAAGCGGTGATCTTCGGGATGCTCGCGGCCCTGGTCGCGGCCTACAAGGGCCTCAACGCCAAGGGCGGCCCGAAGGGCGTGGGCGACGCGGTCAACCAGAGCGTGGTCATCAGCTTCATGCTGCTGTTCCTCGTGAACTTCATCATCACCGCGATCTACTTCCAGGTCGTCCCCCAGAAGGGCGGCTGACGTGACCGCAGTCGGCACCCAGCCCCCTCCGCTGCTCCAGCGGCCGCTGCGCCTGTTCCGCGCCGTCACCGGTCGGCCGCTGTCGATGCTCGACGACCTCGGTGCGCAGCTGTCGTTCTATGCCCGCTCCCTCGGCTGGACCTACCGCGTCCTGCTCCGCTACAAGAAAGAGGTCGTCCGCCTGCTGGCCGAGGTCAGCCTCGGCACCGGCGCACTCGCGGTCGTCGGTGGCACCGTCGGCGTCATCGCCTTCCTCACCTTCTTCACCGGCACCGAGGTCGGTCTGCAGGGCTACGCCGCGCTCAACCAGCTCGGCGTCTCCAACTTCACCGCGTTCATCTCGGCCTACTTCAACACCCGTGAGATCGCGCCGCTGGTCGCGGGCCTCGCGCTGTCGGCGACCGTCGGCTGCGGCTTCACCGCGCAGCTCGGCGCGATGCGGATCTCCGAGGAGGTCGACGCGCTCGAGGTCATGGGCGTGCCGTCGCTGCCGTTCCTCGTCACGACGCGCATGATCGCCGGCTTCATCGCCGTCACCCCGCTCTACGTGATCGGTCTGCTGTCGTCGTACTTCTCCGCCCGGCTCATCACGACCGGCTTCTACGGCCAGTCGACCGGCACCTACGACCAGTACTTCGAGCAGTACCTCCCACCGGTGGACGTGCTCTACAGCTTCCTCAAGGTGCTCGTCTTCGCGGTGATCATCATCCTGATCCACTGCTACTACGGCTACTACGCGAGCGGCGGTCCGGCCGGCGTGGGAGTGGCCGTGGGTCGCGCGGTGCGCACCGCCATCGTCGCCATCAACGTCGTCGACTTCTTCCTGTCGCTCGCGATCTGGGGCGCGACGACCACGGTGAGGATCGCCGGCTGATGTCTGTCCCCATCCGCGCAGGGCGCAAGGCGCTCGTGACCCGTCGCCTGTCGGGCGTCGCGTTCCTGCTCGTCCTCGCCGGTCTGGTGAGCCTGACGGTGCTGCTCTACAACAAGGCCTTCACCGAGGTCGTGCGCGTGACCCTGCAGGCCGACCGGGCCGGCAACCAGCTGTCGGCCCCGACCGACGTCAAGCTGCGCGGTCTCATCGTGGGTGAGGTCCGCGAGATCACCGCGACCCCGGACGGCGCCGAGATCGAGCTGGCGCTCGACCCCGACGAGATCGACCAGATCCCGAGCGACGTGCGCGCGCAGCTGCTGCCGAAGACGCTGTTCGGCGAGAAGTTCGTCTCGCTGGTCATCCCCGAGGGTGGTGGCTCGGCGCAGAGCCTCAAGGCCGGCGACGTCATCGGGCAGGACCGCTCCGAGACGGCGCTCGAGACCGCCAAGGTCGTCGACGACCTGCTCCCGCTGCTGCAGACGCTGAAGCCCGAGCAGCTGTCGACGACGCTCAACGCGCTGTCGACCGCGCTGCGCGACCGCGGCGAGCGGCTCGGCGCCAACCTGGAGCTCGTCGACGCCTACCTCGCCCGGTTCAACCCGAGCCTGCCGACGCTGGAGCAGGACTTCCGCGGCCTGGCCGACTTCGCCAACACCCTCGACGCGGCCGCGCCCGACCTGCTGTCGGTCATCGAGGACCTGTCGTTCTCGAGCCGCGCGGTCGTCGACCAGCAGGACGAGCTGTCGGGCTTCCTCGACGCGACCGCGGCCTTCTCCGACGAGACCGAGGCCTTCCTGCGCGAGAACGAGCAGCGCCTCGTGCGGCTGTCGCAGGACTCGCTGCCGTCGCTGCAGGCCTACGCCCGCTACGCCCCCGAGTTCCCCTGTCTCGCGGCCGGTCTGACCCGCTTCCAGCCGGTCGTCGAGGACAGCTTCGGGCGCCTGCAGCCCGGCCTGCACATCACGCTCGAGGTCGTCACCGACCAGAACGGCTACGTCCCCGGTGACGAGCCGGAGTACCTCGACGACCGCGGTCCCGAGTGCTACGGCCTGCCTAACGACACGACCGTCCCCGCGCCCGACTACGAGTACAAGGACGGCTACCGCGACGAGGAACGGGCCGGCATCGGTGGCCCCTCCGACCAGGACGCTGCCGACGACCCGGCCCGCGCCCTCGCCGCCCCCGCCGTCCAGAAGGAGGTGCTCGGCATGCTCTCCGCGCCGATGCTCGGCGTCGCCGTCGACGAGGTGCCCGACATCGTGAGCCTGCTGTTCGGCCCGATGGCCCGCGGCACGTCGGTGGTGCTGTCGTGAAGACCAGCTCCGACGCCGTCAAGCTGATCGTCTTCATGGTCGTGACGTCGATCCTCACGCTGTTCCTGGCAGCGACCATCGGCAACCTGTCCTTCGGCGACAAGACCCGCTACAAGGCGGTCTTCAGCGACGTCACCGGTCTGCTGCCCGGCAACGAGGTCCGCATCGCGGGCGTCCGCGTCGGCTCGGTGAAGAAGCTCGACCTCGTCGACCGCACGCTCGCCGAGGTCGCGTTCGACCTCGACGAGGGCCGCACCATCCCGAAGAGCTCGATCGTCCAGCTGCGCTACCGCAACCTCGTCGGCGAGCGCTACCTCGCCATCGTCGAGGGCCCCGGCAGCGCCGAGCCGCTCGAGGTGGGCGGCACCATCCCCAAGGCGCAGACCCGCGACGCGCTCGACCTCACGATCCTGTTCAACGGCTTCCGGCCGCTGTTCCAGGCCCTCGACCCGACCTCGGTCAACAAGGTCGCCTTCGAGCTCGTGAAGACCCTGCAGGGTGAGGGCGGCACGGTCGAGTCGCTCATGCAGCGCACCGCCTCGCTCACCAACACCCTCGCCGACCGCGACGCCGTGATCGGCCGGGTCATCACCAACCTCGGCACCGTCCTCGACACCGTCGACGACAAGAGCACCGAGCTCAACGAGCTGGTGTCGCAGCTGCAGCGCCTCGCCCGCGGCTTCGCCCAGGACCGCCAGGCGATCGGCGCCTCCCTCGACGGGATCGCGGACCTCACCAACGCGACCGCCTCGCTGCTGGTCGACGTCCGTGCGCCGCTGGCCGCCGACATCGCCGAGCTCAACGGCCTGGCCAAGACGCTCAACGACAACAAGGCGACCATCGACGGCGTGCTCACGCGGCTGCCCACCAAGCTCGACCGCATCATCGGGACCGCGACCTACGGGTCCTGGTTCAACTTCTACCTTTGCGGCTTCGACGGCCGCATCGTGCTGCCGACCGGGGAGACCATGTCGCCGCAGTTCGTCAACACCGCCGAGCGCTGCCAGGAGGGCCCGGTGGACGAGTCATGAGGCCGTTCCGCGAGATGAACAAGACCGCCATCGGCGCGGTCGGGATCACCGCCATCGTCGGCGCGCTGTTCTTCTCCTTCAGCCTCGAGCGCCTCCCGCTCGTGGGCGGCGGAGACGAGTTCAAGGCAGAGTTCAGCGAGGCCGCCGGTCTGCGCCCCAACGACGAGGTCCGCGTCGCGGGCGTGAAGAAGGGCAAGGTCATCGGCGTCGACCTCGCCGGCGACAAGGTGCTCGTGACGATGCGCCTCAAGGACGTGGAGTTCGGCCGTGAGTCGCGCGCCGACATCCGCATCAAGACCGTCCTCGGGCGCAAGTTCGTGATGCTCACCCCGGACGGCGTCGGGCAGATGGAGCCCGGCGACACGATCCCGCTCGCCCGCACCTCCTCGCCGTACGACATCGCCGAGGCATTCCAGGGCCTGTCCGCCACCGTCGGCGAGATCGACGAGGCCCAGCTCGCGCAGGCCTTCACGGTCCTGTCCGACACCTTCCGCGACACCCCCGACGAGGTGAAGGCCTCGCTCACCGGGCTGTCGCGGCTGTCCCGCACGATCGCGAGCCGCGACGCCGAGCTCAAGGTCCTGCTCGACCGCAGCCGCGGGGTCACCGAGGTGCTCGCCCAGCGCGACGAGGACCTGGTGGCCTTCATGGCCGACGCGAGCCTGCTCTTCGACGAGGTCACCCGGCGGCGCGCGGCCATCGACGCGCTGCTGACCTCGACGGTGGCGCTCTCGGAGCAGCTGCGCGCGCTCGTACGCGAGAACCAGGCCCAGCTGCAGCCGGCGCTGGAGCGGCTGCGCGGCGTCACCGACGTGCTCAAGGCCAACCAGGCCAACCTCGACAAGGCGCTGCCACGACTCGCGGCCTTCACCCGCTTGTTCGGCAACAACCTCGGTAACGGACGGTGGTTCGACACCCTCATCCAGAACCTCACCAACCCCACCGGTTTCGTCCCCGGCGAGTTCGGTGCCCCAGCCGGCACCACCCAGCAGGGAGGTACGCCGTGAACCGCCTGCCCGTCGGCGTCCTCGCCGCCCTGCTCGCGCTCGCCGGCACCGCCGGGTGCGGCATCGGCGACCCCGAGCCGAGCACCCTGTCGGCCCGCTTCGACCGCGCCGTCGGCGTCTACGTCAACAGCGACGTGCGCGTCCTCGGCGTCCGCATCGGCAAGGTCACCAAGATCACTCCGGACGGTGACGACGTGCTCATCGACATGGAGTACGACCCGAAGTTCAAGGTCCCGGCCGACGCCAAAGCGGTGCTCGTCGCCCCGTCGATCGTGTCGGACCGCTACGTCCAGCTGACGCCGGTGTGGCGCGACGGCCCGACCCTGCCCGACGGCGCCGACCTCGGCACCGACCGCACCGCGGTCCCCGTCGAGCTCGACGCGATCTACTCCAGCCTCGACACCCTCAACAGGGCCCTCGGCCCGGAGGGCGCCAACGCCGACGGCGCGCTGTCCGACCTCATCGACACCGGGGCGAAGAACCTCGACGGCAACGGCGCGCTGCTCAACAGCACGCTGAAGGACCTCTCTCTCGCGATCGGCACGCTGTCGAACCAGAAGGACGACCTGTTCGGCACGATCGAGAACCTCCAGGACTTCACCACCACGATCGCGACTAGCGACCGCACGGTGCGCAACTTCAACGCTGATCTCGCCGACGTCGCCGCGCAGCTCAACGACCAGAAGCAGGACCTCGCCGCCGCGGTGAAGGCCCTGTCGGTCGCGCTCGGTGAGGTCGCGACCTTCGTGAAGCAGAACTCCGAGGACCTCACCGCCAACGTCAAGAACCTCGCCGACGTCACGGGTGCGCTGGTCAAGCAGAAGCGGGCGCTCGAGGAGTTCCTCGACAACTCCCCGACCGCGTTGTCCAACCTGCAGCTGGCCTACAACCCGCAGGCGGGCACGCTCGACACGCGCGACAACAACACGTCGCAGACCACCCCGCAGGCGGTGGTGTGCAACCTGCTCATCACCGTCGGGCAGGGCGCGCTGTGCGACTCGCTGCCGGCGGGTGGCATCACGGCGCCCGCCCCGGCCGGCGTCCAACGCGACCTGACCCTCGGCGGCATCCTGGAGCAGGGCCGATGAGCGCAGCGCGGAGCAGGACCTCACGGCGTACGACGACGAGGGTCGCCTCGGCGGTCGTGCCCGTCGTGCTGCTGAGCGGCTGCTCGTTCTCCGGTGCCCAGTCGCTGCCGCTGCCCGGCGGCAAGGGCGGCGGTGGCTACGAGCTGCAGGTCGAGTTCAACGACGTGCTCGACCTGGTGCCGCAGTCGGCCGTCAAGGTCGACGACGTCACCGTCGGGCGCGTCGAGGACATCGAGCTCAACGACTACACCGCGCTCGTGACGGTGCTCGTCGAGCGCGACGTCGTCCTGCCGACCGACACCCGGGCGAGCCTGCGCCAGACGTCGCTGCTCGGCGAGAAGTTCGTCAGCCTCGACCGGCAGGAGGGCGGCACCGGCCAGATCAAGCCCGGCACCCTCATCCCGCTCGAGCGCACCACCCGCAACACCGAGATCGAGGAGTTGCTCTCGGCGCTCTCGCTGGTCCTCAACGGAGGCGGCATCGAGCAGATCCAGACGATCAACAAGGAGCTCATCGCCGCGCTCGAGGGTCGCGAGGACAAGGTCAAGGACGTCCTTACGCAGCTCGACACGTTCGTCGGCGGGCTCGACCGGCAGAAGGGCCAGATCGTGCGGACTCTCGACGCCATGGACCGGCTCACCGCGCGGCTCGCCCGGGAGCGGCAGACCCTCGCGACCGGCCTCGACGACCTGCCCGACGGCGCCCGTGTCCTCGCCGACGAGCGCGAGGACCTCACCGCGGTGCTGACCGGGCTCGAGCAGCTCGGTGACGTCGCGGTGCGGGTGATCCAGGCGACCAAGCAGAGCACCGTCGCGGACCTCAAGGCCCTCACGCCGATCCTCGACCAGCTCGGCAAAGCCGGCAAGGACCTGCCCGACGCGCTCGAGCTGCTGACGACCTACCCCTTTCCGCGCACCATCGACCAGGGCATCCGCGGCGACTACACCAACCTGTTCATCACCCTTGAAGTCGACCTGCAGTCGACGCTCGGCATCGTCGGCATCCCGCCGGCGGGGGAGCGGGGCGGCACGCCCACAGCGCCCGGCGCGCCGACGGTCCCGAAGGTCCCCGCGCCCGCGGTGCCGAAGCCGCCGCTGCCTCAGCTGCAGGTGCCCGGAGTCGACCTGTCCGACCTGCGACTCGGGGCCAACGGCCGCCACCAGAGCTTCCTCGGACTGCTGCTCGGAGGCCTGTCGTGATCACCAGGCAGACCAAGATCCAGCTGCTCGTCTTCGCCCTCATCGCCGCGGTGGGGCTGTCCTACACCGGCCTGCGCTACGCCGGCCTCGGCCGCTACTTCGTCGACCAGGGCTACCTCGTGTCGGCCGACTTCGTCGACAGCGGCGGTATCTTCAAGGGCGCCGAGGTGACCTACCGCGGAGTCCCGACCGGCAAGGTGGAGGAGCTCGAGCTCCGCGAGGACGGCGTGCGCGTCGTGCTGCGCCTCGAGCCGGGCACGAAGGTCCCCGACAGCGTCAAGGCCGTGGTCGGCAACCGCTCGGCTGTCGGTGAGCAGTACGTCGACCTGCTGCCGACCCGTGACGGTGCCCCCTTCCTGCCCGAGCGCGGAGCGGTGATCCCTCAGTCGATGACAGCGATCCCCATCGCGCCGACCACGCTGCTGGTCAACCTCGACCGGCTGGTCACGAGCATCGACACCGACGAGCTCGCCACCGTGCTCGACGAGCTCGGCCAGGCCTTCGACGGCGCGGGCGACAGCCTGCAGCGCCTCGTCGACGCCGGCGACGCGCTGACCCAGGCGGCCACCGACTCGCTGCCCGAGACGATCACGCTGATCGACGACGGCAAGACCGCGCTCGACACCCAGCGCGACGTCGCCGGCGACTTCCGCAGCTTCAACGCCGACCTCGCCGACGTCGCCGCGCAGCTGCGTGCGAGCGACCCCGACTTCCGCAAGCTCTTCCAGACCGGCACCGACTCCGCAGAGGTCATCGACGACCTGCTCGAGGCCAACCGCTCCGCCCTTCCGGTGCTACTCGCGAACCTCGTGACGGTCGCCCAGGTGCAGAAGATCCGGATCCCGGCGATCAAGCAGATCCTCGTGACCTACCCCAACGTCGTGGCGGGTGGCTTCACCGTCGTCCCCGGCGACGGCACGAGCCACTTCGGCCTGGTGCTCGACAGCGACCCCCCAACGTGCACGGCGGGCTACGAGACGACCAAGAAGCGCGACCCGAGCAACGTCACCCTGCAGACGCCCAACCTCAACGCCTACTGCGCGGTCAAGGACGGCAGCACCCACGTGCGCGGCACCCAGAACGCCCCGCGCCCGGCGGGTCAGCAGCCGTTCCCCGACAACGGCGGTCCCTACCCGACGACCAGCTCGTCCGGGGCTGCCGCCAGCTCGAGCTCGTCGCGGCCGCCGCTCGGCAGCGTCGACAGCGTCCTGCTTGGCGACTACGACCCGGTCACCGGCTCGGTCGTGACCGATGACGGCCAGCGGCTCACCGTCGGCTCCAGCGGCGGGGCCAGCCAGATGCTGGGCAGCGATTCGTGGCAGTGGCTCCTGTTAGGCCCGCTGTCCTCGTGACCTTCGCCCTGCCGAGCGCCACCGCCCGCTCTGGCATCCTGTCTCGGTGACCGACCCCGACCAGCCCTTCGAGCTACCCGCGGCCGAGGGTGATGCCGGACGGCGGCGGCCCGTGCTCACCGGGCTGCTCGCCGCCGTCCTCGTGGCGGTCACCGCGGCGGCCGGCTACGCCTCCTACCGGCTGCTCGACGAGTGGCGCGACGGCGGCGTCGAGCAGTCCCGCCTCGACGCGCTGACCGCCGCCCGTCAGGAGGCCCTCAACCTCATCGCGGTCGACGGCACCGACACCGACGCCGACATCGCCGCGGTCCTCGAGGGCGCCACCGGCGCCTTCAAGGCCGACTTCACCTCCCGCTCGGCCGACCTCAAGCGCGTCATCACCGGCGCCAAGGTGACCTCCTCGGACCTCAAGGTCGTCGACGCCGCGATCGTGCGCGCCGACGAGCAGAGCGCCACCGTCATCGTCGCCGCCGACAGCATCGTCAAGAACGCCGCCAAGCCCGACGGCTCGCCCCGCACCTACCGGATGCTGCTCGAGCTCGAGCTCACCGGCGGCCGCTGGCTCACGTCGTCGCTGGAGGTGGTGGGCTGATGACCACGCCCCACGAGGGACCCGACGGGTACGACGACACCCCCACCGACGCCCCCACCGACACCCCCGCCCCGCCGGTCTCGCCGCCCGTGACCAGCGGCTGGGTCACCGAGCCGGCTGCGGAGCCCGCACCCGAGCCCGAGCTCGAGCCCGAGCCGCAGGTCGAGCCCGAGTCCGCGCCCGCGCTCGCGCCCACAGCGGAGGCCGCGCCCCACATCGAGCCCGAGCCCGTGTCCGCACCGCAGGTCGAGGTCGAGGTCGAGGCCGAGCCCGAGCCCGAGCCCGCATCGCAGGTCGAGGCCGAGCCCGCGCCCGCACCGGAGCCCGAGCCCGTGTCTGCACCCGAGTCCGCACCCGAGTCCGAGGTCGCACCTGAGCCGCAGCCCGCGGTGCCGACCAGCCCGGTCGACACCCCGACCGCGAGCCTGGTCGATACAGAGTCCGACGAGCAGCCGGTCGAGCAGACCGACGAGCACGTGGACGGGGACGCCCTCGGCGTACCTGCTGTGGTCCCGACCCGGCCGCGGTCGCGCCTGCTGCTCGCCGTCCTGTCCGGGCTGACCGCGCTCGCCGTGCTCGGCTTCGCCGGCGTCGCCGTCTTCACCCAGGCCGTCGCCTCGCCGGTGGCCGAGCGCGACGACGCGCGCGACGAGGCGCTGCGCACCGCGCGCGACGCCGCCCGGCTGCTGCTCGCCTACGACTACCGACGCCTCGACGAGGACTTCGCGGCCGGTGCCGCGCTAACGGCCGACCCGTTCAAGAGCGAGTACGAGCGCACCACGACCCGGCTGGTCCGTGACGTCGCGACGCAGTACAAGGCGGTCGTGCGGGCCGAGGTCGTCCAGGCCGGAGCGGTCGAGGTCGCCGAGGACCGCGTCGTGGCGCTGCTGTTCGTCAACCAGACCACGACGAGCACCCGCGTGCAGGGCGCCAAGGTCGACCTGTCGCGGGTGCGGATGGTGCTCCAGCGCATCGACGGCAGCTGGCGGGTCACCGGCGTCGACGCGCTCTGACCGACGCGTGCCCGGAGGCTCGTCGGGACGGTCCTTGACGGCGGGTGGGCCGCGGCCCCAGGCTGCGTGACAGCAGCACCCGGTCACCGGCGACCTGTCTCGACAGGTCATGCCCAGGTGGGGTAGGCTGCCGTGTTGCGCTGCCTTCCCTCATATACCCGCCCGGGCCCGATGCCCGTGACGCGGTCGGGGGGGAGTGATTCACGCGCCGCCCGGGACTCAGGACAGAAGGACCACTCTTGGCCGCCCGTAGCTCTTCCTCGCGCATCTCCTTCGCGAAGATCCGCGAACCGCTCGAAGTGCCCAACCTGCTCCACCTGCAGACCACGTCGTTCGACTGGCTGGTCGGCAACGAGGCCTGGAAGGCCCGCCTGCAGGAGGCTGTCGACGCCGGTCGCACCGACGTCTCGCACCAGTCCGGTCTGGAGGAGATCTTCGAGGAGATCTCCCCGATCGAGGACTTCTCCGGCTCGATGTCGCTGTCGTTCCGCGACCACCGGTTCGAGCCCACCAAGTACTCCGTCGAGGAGTGCAAGGACAAGGACATGACCTACGCGGCTCCGCTGTTCGTCACCGCGGAGTTCACCAACAACACCACGGGTGAGATCAAGAGCCAGACCGTCTTCATGGGCGACTTCCCCATGATGACCGACAAGGGCACGTTCGTGATCAACGGCACGGAGCGCGTGGTCGTCTCGCAGCTCGTGCGGTCCCCGGGCGTCTACTTTGACAAGCAGATCGACAAGACCACCGACAAGGACACCTATTCCTGCAAGGTGATCCCGTCGCGTGGCGCGTGGCTCGAGTTCGAGGTCGACAAGCGCGACGCCGTCGGCGTGCGCATCGACCGCAAGCGCAAGCAGCCCGTCACGGTGCTGCTCAAGGCGCTCGGCTTCGACGACGCGCAGATCCTCGAGCGCTACGGCGACTACGAGTCGATGCGCACCACGCTCGAGAAGGACCACACCACCGGTCAGGACGACGCCCTGATCGACATCTACCGCAAGCTGCGTCCCGGCGAGCCGCCGACCCGCGAGTCGGCGCAGACGCTGCTCGAGAACCTCTTCTTCAACCCCAAGCGCTACGACCTCGCCAAGGTCGGCCGCTACAAGGTCAACAAGAAGCTGAGCCTCGAGCTCGACGTCGAGCAGGGCACGCTGACCGAGGACGACGTCCTCGCGACGATCGACTACATCGTGAAGCTGCACGCCGGCGAGGCGGGCTTCGAGACCGACGACATCGACCACTTCGGCAACCGTCGCCTGCGCACCGTCGGCGAGCTCATCCAGAACCAGATCCGCCTGGGCCTGGCTCGCATGGAGCGCGTCGTGCGCGAGCGGATGACGACCCAGGACGTCGAGGCGATCACGCCGCAGACCCTGATCAACATCCGCCCCGTCGTGGCCTCCATCAAGGAGTTCTTCGGGACGTCGCAGCTCTCGCAGTTCATGGACCAGACCAACCCGCTGTCGGGCCTGACCCACAAGCGCCGTCTGAGCGCCCTGGGCCCGGGTGGTCTGAGCCGCGAGCGCGCCGGCTTCGAGGTCCGCGACGTGCACCCGTCGCACTACGGCCGGATGTGCCCGATCGAGACCCCCGAGGGTCCCAACATCGGTCTGATCGGCTCGCTCGCGACCTTCGCGCGCATCAACGCCTTCGGCTTCGTCGAGACGCCCTACCGCAAGGTGACCTCCGGCAAGGTGACCGACCAGGTCGACTACCTCACCGCGGACGAGGAGG
Organism: Mycobacteriales bacterium; assembly: GCA_030697205.1. Lineage (NCBI taxonomy): Bacteria > Bacillati > Actinomycetota > Actinomycetes > Mycobacteriales > Mycobacteriales bacterium. Next base: position 126,975 of record JAUYQP010000042.1, on the reverse strand, counting down.
ACAAGCACGTCATCGCGCAGGCCAACGCGCTCGACGCCTCCGGCAAGTTCGCAGGTGACCGCGTGCTCGTGCGCCGCAAGGGCGGCGAGGTCGACTACATCAGCCCGGCCGAGGTCGACTACATCGACGTCTCGCCGCGCCAGATCTGCTCGGTCGCGACCGCGATGATCCCGTTCCTCGAGCACGATGACGCCAACCGCGCGCTCATGGGGTCCAACATGATGCGCCAGGCCGTCCCGCTGCTGCGCAGCGAGGCGCCGCTCGTCGGCACCGGGATGGAGCACCGCGCCGCGGTCGACGCCGGCGACGTCATCACCGCCGAGCAGGCCGGTGTCGTGGAGGAGCTCTCCGCGGACTACATCACCGTCATGCACGACGACGGCACCCGCCGCACGTACCGGCTCGCGAAGTTCCGCCGCTCCAACCAGGGCACGAGCTTCAACCAGAAGCCGATCGTCGAGGAGGGCGCCCGCGTCGAGGTCGGTCAGGTCATCGCCGACGGCCCCTGCACCGACAACGCCGAGATGGCGCTCGGCAAGAACCTCCTCGTCGCGTTCATGCCGTGGGAGGGCCACAACTACGAGGACGCGATCATCCTGTCGCAGCGCCTCGTGCAGGACGACGTCCTCACCTCGATCCACATCGAGGAGCACGAGGTCGACGCCCGCGACACCAAGCTCGGCGCGGAGGAGATCACCCGCGACATCCCCAACGTCTCGGAGGAGGTCCTCGCCGACCTCGACGAGCGCGGCATCATCCGGATCGGCGCGGAGGTCACCCCCGGTGACGTCCTCGTCGGCAAGGTGACGCCGAAGGGCGAGACCGAGCTGACCCCGGAGGAGCGCCTGCTGCGCGCGATCTTCGGCGAGAAGGCCCGCGAGGTCCGCGACACCAGCCTCAAGGTGCCGCACGGCGAGTCCGGCAAGGTCATCGGCGTGCGCGTGTTCTCGCGCGAGGACGGCGACGAGCTCCCGCCCGGCGTCAACGAGCTGGTCCGCGTCTACGTCGCGCAGAAGCGCAAGATCACCGACGGTGACAAGCTCGCCGGCCGCCACGGCAACAAGGGCGTCATCGCCAAGATCCTCCCGGTCGAGGACATGCCGTTCCTCGAGGACGGCACTCCCGTCGACGTCGTGCTCAACCCGCTCGGCGTGCCCGGCCGCATGAACGTCGGCCAGGTGCTCGAGACCCACCTCGGGTGGGTCGCGAAGGCCGGCTGGAAGGTCGAGGGCAACGACACCGACTGGAAGAAGCGCCTCAAGGCCATCGGCGCCTCGGAGTCCGCTCCGGGCACCAACACCGCGACGCCGGTCTTCGACGGCGCCCGCGAGGACGAGATCACCGGTCTGCTCGACTCGACCCTGGCCATGTTCGACGGCATCCCCACCGCCGGCGACGCGACCCCGGTCAGCCCGACCCGCCTCATCGGGGCGTCGGGCAAGGCGCGGCTGTTCGACGGCCGCTCCGGCGAGCCCTTCCCGGAGCCGATCTCCGTCGGCTACATCTACATCCTGAAGCTGCTGCACCTCGTGGACGACAAGATCCACGCCCGCAGCACCGGCCCGTACTCGATGATCACCCAGCAGCCGCTCGGTGGTAAGGCGCAGTTCGGTGGCCAGCGCTTCGGCGAGATGGAGGTGTGGGCGATGCAGGCGTACGGCGCCGCCTACGCCCTCCAGGAGCTCCTGACGATCAAGTCCGACGACGTGCTCGGTCGCGTCAAGGTCTACGAGGCCATCGTCAAGGGCGAGAACATCCCGGAGCCCGGCATCCCCGAGTCCTTCAAGGTGCTCATCAAGGAGATGCAGAGCCTCTGCCTCAACGTGGAGGTGCTCTCGAGCGACGGCATGTCGATCGAGATGCGCGACACCGACGAGGACGTGTTCCGCGCCGCCGAGGAGCTCGGCATCGACCTGTCCCGCCGCGAGCCCAGCTCCGTCGAAGAGGTCTAACCGACGGAGCGCGCGAAGCGCCTGCTCCGTCGGAACGGAGCAGGCGCGGACCGCAGGTCCGTCGTACCCCGAACTTTCTTTTGATTTCCTCAGTTAGAGAGAAGGCACCGTGCTCGACGTCAACTTCTTCGACGAGCTGCGCATCGGCCTCGCGACCGCGGACGACATCCGCCAGTGGTCGCACGGCGAGGTCAAGAAGCCCGAGACCATCAACTACCGCACCCTCAAGCCGGAGAAGGACGGCCTGTTCTGCGAGAAGATCTTCGGACCGACTCGCGACTGGGAGTGCTACTGCGGCAAGTACAAGCGGGTCCGCTTCAAGGGCATCATCTGCGAGCGCTGCGGCGTCGAGGTGACCCGCGCCAAGGTGCGCCGCGAGCGGATGGGCCACATCGAGCTCGCCGCCCCCGTCACGCACATCTGGTACTTCAAGGGCGTCCCGTCGCGCCTGGGCTACCTGCTCGACCTGGCGCCCAAGGACCTCGAGAAGATCATCTACTTCGCGGCCTACCTCATCACGTCGGTCGACGCAGAGGCCCGCCACCGCGACCTCGCGACCGTCGAGGCGCAAATGTCGGTGGAGCGCAAGCGCTTGGAGGACAAGCGGGACGCGGACGCGGAGACCCGCCAGAAGAAGCTCGAGGGCGACATCGCCGCGCTCGAGGCCGAGGGCGCGAAGGGCGACGTACGCCGCAAGGTCCGTGAGGGTGCCGAGCGCGAGCTCCGCCAGATCCGCGACCGCGCGCAGCGCGAGCTCGACAAGCTCGAGGAGGTGCTCGACACCTTCCGCAAGCTGGAGCCCAAGCAGCTCATCGGCGACGAGACCCTCTACCGCGAGCTGCGCGACCGCTTCGGCGCGTACTTCACCGGTGGCATGGGCGCCGAGGCGCTGCAGCGGCTGCTCGAGCACTTCGACCTCGACGCCGAGGCGGAGTCGCTGCGCGACACGATCCGCAACGGCAAGGGCCAGAAGAAGGTCCGCGCGCTCAAGCGCCTCAAGGTCGTCGCAGCGTTCCTCAACACCCGCAACAGCCCCATGGGCATGGTGCTGGACTGCGTCCCGGTCATCCCGCCGGACCTGCGCCCGATGGTGCAGCTCGACGGTGGCCGCTTCGCGACCTCCGACCTCAACGACCTCTACCGCCGCGTCATCAACCGCAACAACCGGTTGAAGCGACTGCTCGACCTCGGCGCGCCGGAGATCATCGTCAACAACGAGAAGCGCATGCTGCAGGAGGCGGTCGACGCGCTGTTCGACAACGGTCGTCGTGGTCGTCCGGTCACCGGCCCGGGCAACCGCCCGCTGAAGTCCCTGAGCGACATGCTCAAGGGCAAGCAGGGTCGTTTCCGCCAGAACCTGCTCGGCAAGCGCGTCGACTACTCCGGCCGCTCGGTCATCGTCGTCGGCCCGCAGCTCAAGCTGCACCTGTGCGGCCTGCGCAAGCAGAGGGCGCTCGAGCTGTTCAAGCCGTTCGTCATGAAGCGGCTCGTCGACCTCAACCACGCGCAGAACATCAAGAGCGCCAAGCGCATGGTCGAGCGCGCCCGCCCGGTCGTGTGGGACGTCCTCGAAGAGGTCATCACCGAGCACCCCGTGCTGCTCAACCGTGCGCCCACCCTGCACCGCCTCGGCATCCAGGCCTTCGAGCCCCAGCTGGTCGAGGGCAAGGCCATCCAGATCCACCCGCTCGTCTGCACGGCGTTCAACGCCGACTTCGACGGTGACCAGATGGCCGTGCACCTGCCGCTGTCGTCGGAGGCGCAGGCTGAGGCCCGCATCCTGATGCTGTCCTCCAACAACATCCTGTCGCCGGCGAACGGCCGCCCGGTCACCTCCCCGACCCAGGACATGGTGCTCGGCATCTACTTCCTGACGTCGCAGAAGGACGGGGCGCTCGGCGAGGGTCGTGTCTTCGGCTCGGTCGCCGAGGCGCAGATGGCCAAGGACGCCGGTGAGCTCAGCCTGCAGGCCAAGGTCACGCTGCGCCTGCGCGACCAGGTCCCGCCGGTCGGCGTCGCCGCTCCCGAGGACGGCGGGGTCTTCCGCCTCGAGACCACCCTCGGGCGCGCGCTGTTCAACGAGACGCTTCCGCTGGACTACCCGTTCGTCGACGCCGAGGTGTCCAAGCGCGAGCTGGGCGCCATCGTCAACGACCTCGCGGAGCGCTACCCCAAGGTCCAGGTCGCGGCGACGCTGGACGCCCTCAAGGAGACCGGCTTCCGCTGGGCGACCCGCTCCGGCGTGACGATCTCCATCGAGGACGTCGTCACCCCGAGCGAGAAGGCCGCGATCCTCGAGCGCCACGAGAGTGAGGCCGAGAAGATCGAGAAGCAGTACAACCGCGGCGTCATCACCAACGACGAGCGCCGTCAGGAGCTCATCGAGATCTGGACGAAGGCCACGGCCGAGGTCGCGAAGGCGATGGAGGCCAACTTCCCGAAGGACAACCCGGTCTGGATGATGGTCCACTCCGGTGCCCGAGGGAACATGATGCAGGTCCGCCAGATCGCCGGCATGCGTGGCCTCGTGGCCAACCCGAAGGGCGAGATCATCCCGCGCCCGATCAAGGCGAACTTCCGCGAGGGCCTCACCGTCCTGGAGTACTTCATCTCCACGCACGGTGCCCGTAAGGGCCTCGCCGACACCGCGCTGCGTACCGCCGACTCCGGCTACCTCACGCGTCGTCTCGTCGACGTGTCGCAGGACGTCATCATCCGCGAGGAGGACTGCGGCACCGAGCGCGGTGTCGTCATGCGGATCGGCAGCGCGAACGCCGAGGGCGTCCTGGTCAAGGACGCGCACGTCGAGACCTCGGTCTACGCGCGCACCCTCGCTGCTGACGTCGTGCAGGGCAAGGACGTCGTCCTCACGGCCGGCGCCGACCTCGGCGACGTCAACATCTCGCGCCTCATCGACGCGGGTGTCGAGGAGATCAAGGTCCGCTGCGTGCTGACCTGCGACTCCAAGGTCGGGACCTGCGCGGCGTGCTACGGCCGCTCGCTGGCCACCGGCAAGACCGTCGACGTCGGCGAGGCCGTCGGCATCATCGCCGCGCAGTCCATCGGCGAGCCCGGCACCCAGCTGACGATGCGCACCTTCCACACCGGTGGTGTCGCGGGTGAGGACATCACCCACGGCCTGCCCCGCGTCGTCGAGCTCTTCGAGGCCCGTACGCCGAAGGGCGTCGCGCCGATCGCAGAGGTCGCCGGCCGGCTGCGCATCGACGACACCGACAAGACCCGCAAGCTCGTGGTCGTGCCGGACGACGGCTCGGAGGAGATCGCCTACCCGGTCTCCAAGCGCGCCCGTCTGCGCTACGCCGAGGGCGACCACGTCGAGGTCGGCGACAAGCTCCACGAGGGCGCCGTCAACCCGCACGAGGTGCTGCGCATCCTCGGCCCACGCCAGGTGCAGTTGCACCTGGTGGCCGAGGTGCAGGAGGTCTACCGCTCGCAGGGCGTGTCGATCCACGACAAGCACATCGAGGTGATCATCCGCCAGATGCTGAAGCGGGTGAACGTCCTCGAGTCCGGCGCGACCGACTTCCTGCCCGGCTCGCTCACCGAGCGCACCGTGTTCGAGGGCGAGAACCGCCGGGTCGTGTCCGAGGGCGGCGAGCCGGCCTCCGGTCGTCCGGTCCTCATGGGCATCACGAAGGCCTCGCTCGCCACCGAGTCGTGGCTGTCGGCCGCCTCCTTCCAGGAGACGACCCGCGTCCTCACCGATGCCGCCATCCAGGCCAAGAGCGACTCGCTGCTCGGCCTCAAGGAGAACGTCATCATCGGCAAGCTCATCCCGGCCGGTACCGGCATCAGCCGATACCGCAACATCCGGGTCGAGCCCACCGAGGAGGCCCGCGCGGCCGTCTACTCGATGGCCGGGTACGACGACCCCGACTTCGCGTTCGGGGGCGCCGGCGGCAACGCCGTCCCGCTCGACGACTTCGACTACGGGCCCAACTACCGGTAGTCGCTCGTCCGCTCCGCACCGACGGCGGCCGTCCCCCACGGGGGTCGGCCGCCGTCGGCGTGTGGTGCGGACCCTGCCGGATCCCTGCCGGACCGCCGACGTCGACGGCAGCAGCGGCGCGCCGCGGTCGTCGTACGCTCGACCCATGACCACTCCGCCGCCCGGCTACGGGCCGCCGCCCGGCTGGGATGCCGGCACCGGCTCCACCCCGCCGACGCCGCCCGGGTACGGCGCGCCCCCGGGCTCCCCGCCTGGTCAGGGCGCGTGGGAGCAGCCCGGATGGGGACCGCCGGGCGGACCTCCGCAGACGTCGACCAAGGCGGTCATCGCGCTGGTCTGCGCGATCAGCGCCTACCTCCCCGTGATCCCCTTCGTCGGCGCGATCGTGGGCGTGATCCTCGCCCGCATCGCCCGGCGCGAGATCCGCGAGTCCGGCGGTCGTCTCACCGGCGAGGGCATCGCGACGGCGGCCTTCTGGGTGTCGGTCGTCCACCTCGTGTTCGTCGCAGCGCTCGTCGTGCTGTTCGCGATCGCCGTCGTCGTCTTCGGGGCCTTCGGCTTCCGCTGAGCCACGCCTGGCGTCGGCCCGACCGGCCGGTTGATCACCAGCACATCCGCACCTGGGGTCACGCTCGGCCGAGCCGGTCGCGGCGTGCAGATGCGCTGTCGATCTTGAACGCGCGGCGGGTGCTCAGCTGCGGGCCGCCTCCCGGAGCGCGGCGTAGGCCTCGACCAGGCGCGGCAGCTGCCAGGAGGCGTTGAGGCCGCTCGGGTTGGGCAGCAGCCACACCCCGGCGCCGGCGAGGTCGCGCTCCTGCGGGCCGACCGCTGCCCGCCGGTCACCGGTCGCCACCCGGTAGGTGGTGAGCCCCAGGAACGCCACCCACCGCGGCTGCCACTGCCAAGCCAGGTCCTCGACCCGCGGCAGCCCGGCGCGCACCTCGTCGTCGGTGAGCTCGTCGGCCCGGGCGGTCGCGCGCGGCACCAGGTTGGTGATCCCGAGCCCGGCTCCCAGCAGCGCGTCGGTCTGCGAAGGGTGCAGCCGCTGCGGCGTCCAGCCGCTGCCGTGCAGCACTGGCCACAGGCGGTTGCTCGGGTTCGCGAAGTGGTGGCCCGTGAGCCCCGACCACAGCGAGGGGTTGATGCCGCACAGCAGGACCGCGAGACCGGGGGCGACCAGGTCCGGGACGACGGCGCCGTACGCCGCCTCGAGCTCCGCCCTGCTCGGCACCGCACCTCCCCGGTTCCCATGATCGTCAGGTGCTCTGCGCGTCGACTCCCGGCGAGTCTCGTGCAGGTCGCCTGGTGATCATGCGAGGGGCCGGGCCGGGGCGGGGCGGGGCCGGGGCGGGGCGGGGCGGGGCGGTCAGGGCTTGGCGTCGGACCAGCGGGTGAGGACCGAGACGTCCGCGACGAAGCGGACCCCCGAGCCGGGCGCCCACCAGGACGCGACCCCGTCAAGGGCGGTCCGCAGCAGCGCGGCGGCAGGTTCGGCGGCGGGGGCGGGCACGTGCAGCAGCAGCTCGTCGTGCAGGCACAGCACGACCGTCCCGCCGAGCGGCCGCAGCCCGGCCCGGACGGTCGCGGCCCAGGCCTTGAACAGCTCCGCGGCAGCGCCTTGCACGACCGCGTTGCGGGCGTAGCGGCCGCGCCCCGCGGGGTCGCCGTCCCAGTCCAGGAGCAGCCGCCGACCGCCGTGGGTGCGCAGGTCGCGCCGGTCCCGGCCGCTCGCCTCGGCGGCCCGCAGGTAGGCCATCGCGACCGGGTACGCGCGGTCCAGCCCGCGCAGGGCCTCGCCGGCGGCACCCGAGACCTGGCCGTACATCGCGGCGAGCACCGCGACCTTCGCCGTCGGCCGGTCGACCCCGAGGGCGGCCGCGACCGGGGAGTAGAGGTCGTCCTGGCGGGCCGCGGCTGCGAAGGCCGCGTCTCCGGAGACCGCGGCGAGCACCCGCGGCTCGACCTGGCCGAGGTCGGCCCGCACGAGCACGTGGCCCGGCTCGGCCGCGACCGCGACCCGGAGGTCGGCGGGCAGGTTGTGCAGCCCGGCCGACGCGGTCATCCGGCCGGCGCCCCCGTCGGCGGCCTCCCACTCGCCGCGCAGCCGGTCGTCGGGCCCGACGTGGCGGTCGAGCCACGACCACCCGTAGGTCGTCGCGACCCGCTCGACCCGCCGCCAGTGCAGCAGTGCGGCCACGCCGGGCACGGGGCGGTGCTGCTCGAGCCGCCACGAGCGGGTGTCGGGCACGTCGACGCCCACCAGCCGCAGCAGCTCGCGCACGGCCGCCGGGTTGCGCAGGTCGCACACCGCCGGGAAGTGCCGCAGCACCTCGGCGTCACGCCGCTCCCGCGCGCCCATCTCGTCACCGGCCGGCCCGACGAGCTCGTCGAGCAGGGCCGTCAGCGCCGCGCGGTCCAGCGGCAGGCCGTCGCGGGCGAGCTCGACGGCGAGCAGGGCGGCCGCCGACTCCGCCCAGGCCGTGAGCACGGCAAGGGGTACGCCGGAAGGGCTCGCCCGTGGGTCGGGCAGCGCGAGCAGGGCCTGCTCCTGCGCCCGCTGCACGTCGGCGAGCAGCGCCGCCCACCGCTGCGCGCGGCCGAGCAGCCGCGCGGGGTCGGTCTCCGCCCACGGCCCGGTCCACTCGCGGGACAGCTGTCCGTCGGGCGCGACCGGGTCGTCCGGGGTGTCGGACAGGTCGAGCAGGTCGAGCTCGCGGGCCGGCAGCGGGGGAGCGGGCAGCCCGCGCACCGCTGCCCAGGCAGCGCCGGCGTCGCCGCGCCGTCCGCCGTGCAGCAGTCGGTGGACGGCCCCGACGTCCCAGCAGGCCCGCGGGCGCACCCCGCCCGCGACGAGGATCGGGGCGGTCGTGGCCGCCTCCCACCAGGTCCAGCGCGGTGCGGCCGACTCCTCGAGCCCGGCCACCAGTGCGGCCGGGTCACCGGCGAGGGACCAGGCCCGCTGCCCGTCGGCGAGGCCCAGGCCGGCGGGCACGACGACGACCGCGAGCGGCGCCCCCCGGCGTACGCCGGTCTGGTCGTCGTGGGGCTGGTCCGGCACCCGACCAGCCTCGCGCACGACACGGGTAGCGTGGTCCGGCCGGGTTCGTCCCGCGTGTCGAGTGGACGCGCCGGGATGTGACGGCTCCGACTTTGACCCTGCTCCGAACGGGGGGTAAGGTCTCCACTTGTGCCTGGGGTGACCCAGGCCCCGCTCCGCACGTCCATCGACCGTTCTCGTGGTCGGAGGGACGCCGGAAGGCTCCGGGACAGGCCCCAGGTCGGCCCGGCACCACCAGCACGACCCGCCAGCACGACCGGCACCCCCCATCCCCGCGCGCTCCGGCGCGCAGGTGCGCGAGCAGGGCGACACGCCCGACCGCGTGGGGCGGAGTACACCAGCAGGACCCGCACGTCACCACGTCAGACACGCCACAAGCGCACGAGCAGGAGACGCGTTGCCCACGATCCAGCAGCTGGTCCGCAAGGGCCGGCAGGACAAGGTCGAGAAGACCAAGACGCCGGCCCTCAAGGGGAGCCCGCAGCGTCGTGGCGTCTGCACGCGCGTCTACACGACGACGCCGAAGAAGCCGAACTCCGCCCTGCGCAAGGTCGCCCGCGTGCGCCTCACCAGCGGTGTCGAGGTCACGGCCTACATCCCCGGTGTCGGCCACAACCTGCAGGAGCACTCCATCGTGCTCGTCCGCGGCGGTCGCGTGAAGGACCTCCCCGGCGTGCGCTACAAGATCATCCGCGGCTCCCTTGACACCCAGGGCGTCCGCAACCGCAAGCAGGCGCGCAGCCGCTACGGCGCGAAGAAGGAGAAGAGCTAGTGCCTCGCAAGGGTCCTGCCCCGAAGCACCCGGTCGTCACCGACCCGGTCTACGGCTCGCCGCTCGTCACGAGCCTCATCAACAAGGTCCTCATCGGCGGCAAGCGCTCCGTCGCCGAGCGGATCGTCTACGGCGCCCTCGAGGGCTGCCGGGTGAAGACCGACACCGACCCGGTGATCACGCTCAAGCGCGCGCTCGACAACGTCAAGCCGACCCTCGAGGTCCGCAGCCGCCGCGTCGGTGGTGCGACCTACCAGGTGCCGATCGAGGTCCGCGCGGGCCGCAGCAACACCCTCGCGCTGCGCTGGCTCATCCAGTACTCCCGCGCCCGTCGCGAGAAGACGATGACCGAGCGCCTCATGAACGAGCTGCTCGACGCGAGCAACGGCCTCGGCGCGAGCGTCAAGCGCCGCGAGGACACCCACAAGATGGCCGAGTCCAACAAGGCCTTCGCGCACTACCGCTGGTAGCCCGCAGCTCCAGCACCGCACGTCCCCAGACCTGACCCGTACGACCATCCAGGAAGAAGAGAAGCCGCAGTGGCCAGCAACGCGATCCTCGCCAAGACCCGCAACATCGGGATCATGGCGCACATCGACGCGGGCAAGACGACCACGACCGAGCGCGTCCTCTACTACACCGGCAAGGCGTACAAGATCGGCGAGGTCCACGACGGCGCCGCCACGATGGACTGGATGGAGCAGGAGCAGGAGCGCGGCATCACGATCACGTCGGCCGCGACGACCTGCACCTGGGACGGCCACCGCATCAACATCATCGACACCCCGGGCCACGTCGACTTCACCGTCGAGGTCGAGCGCTCCCTGCGCGTCCTCGACGGCGCGGTCGCGGTCTTCGACTCGGTCGCCGGCGTCGAGCCGCAGTCCGAGACGGTGTGGCGCCAGGCCGACAAGTACTCCGTCCCGCGGATCTGCTTCGTCAACAAGATGGACCGCACCGGCGCGAACTTCTACCGCACGGTCGAGATGATCATCGACCGCCTCAACGCGACCCCGCTGGTCCTCCAGCTGCCGTGGGGCGGCGAGGGCGACTTCACCGGCGTCATCGACCTGGTGATCATGAAGGGCCTGCTCTGGGCCAACGACGACAAGACCGCCAAGGGCGACGTCTTCGACGTCGTCGAGATCCCCGCCGAGTTCGCCGAGCAGGCCGCCGAGTGGCGCGCCAAGCTGCTCGAGACCCTGGCCGAGGTCGACGACGCGGTCATGGAGAAGTACCTCGAGGGCGAGGAGCTCACGACCGCCGACATCAAGGCCGGCATCCGCCGCGCGATCCTGTCCTCCACCAAGGAGCACACGGTCACCGCGGTGCTGTGCGGGTCGGCGTTCAAGAACAAGGGCGTGCAGCCCATGCTCGACGCCGTCGTCGACTACCTCCCGTCGCCGCTCGACATCGGCGCCGTGACCGGCCACTCCGTCAAGGACCCGAGCGTCGAGGAGTCGCGCGAGCCCGAGTTCGACGCGCCGTTCTCCGCGCTGGCCTTCAAGATCCAGACCGACCCGCACGTCGGCCGCCTCACCTACGTCCGCGTCTACTCCGGCACGCTGACCAGCAACCAGTCGGTCATCAACTCCACCAAGGAGCGCAAGGAGAAGATCGGCCGCCTCATCCAGATGCACGCCAACTCGCGCGAGGACATCAGCGAGGTCAAGGCCGGCGACATCTGCGCCGTCATCGGGCTCAAGGGCACGACGACCGGCGACACCCTCTGCGACTCCGACGCCCCCGTCGTGCTCGAGTCCATGAGCTTCCCGGACCCGGTCATCTCGGTCGCCATCGAGCCGAAGACCAAGGGCGACCAGGAGAAGCTCGGCACCGCGATCCAGCGCCTCGCCGAGGAGGACCCGACGTTCAAGGTCCACACCGACGAGGAGACCGGCCAGACCATCATCGCCGGCATGGGCGAGCTCCACCTCGACATCCTCGTGGACCGCATGAAGCGCGAGTTCAAGGTCGAGGCCAACGTCGGCAAGCCGCAGGTCGCCTACCGCGAGACGCTCCGCAAGACCGTCGAGCGCCACGACTACACCCACAAGAAGCAGACCGGCGGCACCGGCCAGTTCGCCAAGATCCAGATCAAGGTCGAGCCGATCACCGAGCCGGACGACACGGGCGCGATCCCGACGTACGCCTTCGTGAACACCGTCACCGGTGGCCGCGTGCCCAAGGAGTACATCCCCGCGGTCGACGCCGGCTGCCAGGAGGCGATGACGCACGGCATCCTCGCCGGCTACCCGCTGACCAACGTCAGGGTCACCCTGATGGACGGCGGCTACCACGAGGTCGACTCCTCCGAGCTCGCGTTCAAGATCGCCGGTTCCATGGGCTTCAAGGAGGCCGCCCGCAAGGCGGACCCGGCCCTCATGGAGCCGATGATGGCCGTCGAGGTCACCACGCCCGAGGACAACATGGGCGACGTCATCGGTGACCTCAACAGCCGCCGCGGCATGATCCAGGCGATGGACGAGCGCGGCGGGCTGCGCATCGTCAAGGCCCTGGTGCCGCTCTCCGAGATGTTCGGCTACGTCGGCGACCTGCGGTCGAAGACCTCCGGCCGGGCCAGCTACTCCATGCAGTTCGACTCCTACGCCGAGGTTCCCGCGAACGTCGCCAAGGAGATCATCGCGAAGGTCCGGGGCGAGTAACCCGGAACAGCACGTCCGCACCACCGCCCCGTACGACAACCACGCACTAAGGAGACAGGCCAGATGGCCAAGGCCAAGTTCGAGCGCACCAAGCCGCACGTCAACATCGGCACCATCGGTCACATCGACCATGGCAAGACCACGCTGACCGCTGCCATCACCAAGGTGCTGCACGACAAGTACCCGAACCTCAACGAGGCCTCGGCGTTCGACCAGATCGACAAGGCTCCTGAGGAGCGTCAGCGCGGCATCACGATCTCGATCGCGCACGTCGAGTACCAGACCGAGTCGCGCCACTACGCGCACGTCGACTGCCCCGGTCACGCCGACTACATCAAGAACATGATCACCGGTGCGGCCCAGATGGACGGCGCGATCCTCGTGGTCGCCGCCACCGACGGCCCGATGCCGCAGACCAAGGAGCACGTGCTCCTGGCCCGCCAGGTCGGCGTCCCCTACATCGTCGTCGCGCTCAACAAGGCCGACATGGTCGACGACGAGGAGATCCTGGAGCTCGTCGAGCTCGAGGTCCGCGAGCTGCTCACCACCTACGAGTTCCCGGGCGACGACCTGCCGGTCGTGCGCGTCTCCGCGCTCAAGGCCCTCGAGGGCGACCCGGAGTGGTCCGAGAAGCTCCTCGGCCTCATGGACGCCGTCGACAACTCGATCCCCGAGCCCGAGCGCGACACGGACAAGCCGTTCCTCATGCCCATCGAGGACGTCTTCACGATCACCGGCCGCGGCACCGTCGTGACGGGCCGCATCGAGCGCGGCATCGTCAACGTCAACGAGACCGTCGAGATCATCGGGATCAAGGAGGAGGTGCAGACCACGACCGTCACGGGTGTCGAGATGTTCCGCAAGCTCCTCGACTCCGGCATGGCGGGCGACAACGTCGGTCTGCTCATCCGCGGCATCAAGCGCGAGGAGGTCGAGCGCGGCCAGGTCGTCTGCAAGCCGAAGTCGATCACCCCGCACACCGAGTTCGAGGCCAGCGTCTACATCCTGTCCAAGGACGAGGGCGGCCGCCACACGCCGTTCTTCAACAACTACCGCCCGCAGTTCTACTTCCGCACCACGGACGTCACCGGCGTCGTCGACCTGCCCGAGGGCACGGAGATGGTCATGCCCGGCGACAACACCGAGATGAAGGTGACCCTCATCCAGCCCATCGCCATGGAGGAGGGCCTGAAGTTCGCCATCCGCGAGGGCTCCCGCACCGTGGGCGCGGGTCGCGTCACCAAGATCCTCAAGTAGTCACGCTGGTCGGCGGTCGGGCCCACGTCGGGCCCGGCCGCCGCACCACGAGCCAGACCCTCGATCAGCAGCAGCACCAGAAGACAGGAAGCAAGCCACCATGGCGGGACAGAAGATCCGCATCAGGCTCAAGGCCTACGACCACGAGGTCATCGACAGCTCGGCGCGCAAGATCGTCGAGACGGTGACCCGCACGGGTGCGTCGGTCGCGGGTCCGGTGCCGCTGCCGACCGAGAAGAACGTCTACTGCGTCATCCGCTCCCCGCACAAGTACAAGGACTCGCGGGAGCACTTCGAGATGCGCACGCACAAGCGCCTCATCGACATCCTCGACCCGACGCCGAAGACCGTCGACTCGCTCATGCGGCTCGACCTCCCGGCCGGCGTCGACATCGAGATCAAGCTCTAAGGGCCGTCTGACATGACTTCCAACCGCCGCACCCAGGGTGTCCTGGGCGAGAAGCTGGGCATGACCCAGGTCTTCGACGCCAACAACCGGATCGTCCCGGTGACCGTCGTCAAGGCCGGGCCGTGCGTGGTGACGCAGATCCGCACCGCGGACAAGGACGGCTACAGCAGCGTCCAGCTCGCCTACGGCGCGATCGACCCCCGCAAGGTCAACAAGCCGGTCGCCGGCCACTTCGCGAAGGCCGGCGTGCCGCCGCGCCGCCACCTCGTGGAGCTCCGCACCGCGGACGCCGCGTCGTACGAGCTGGGCCAGGAGATCACGGCCGAGCTGTTCGAGGCCGGCGCCAAGGTCGACGTCGTCGGCACCAGCCGCGGCAAGGGCTACGCCGGTGTCATGAAGCGCCACAACTTCAAGGGCCTCGGCGCCGGTCACGGCGTCCAGCGCAAGCACCGCTCGCCCGGTTCCATCGGGGCGTGCGCCACCCCGGGTCGCGTCTTCAAGGGCACCCGCATGGCCGGTCGCATGGGCAACGCCCGTACGACGACGCAGAACCTCGTCGTGCACGCGGTCGACGCCGAGCGCGGTCTGATCCTGCTCAAGGGCGCCGTCCCCGGTGCGATCGGCGGCCTCGTGCTCGTCCGCACCGCGGTGAAGAACGGTCTCGCCAAGGGCGGCGTGGAGAAGGTGAAGAAGTGACTCTTACTGTCGAGGTCAAGAGCGCGACCGGCACGACCGGTCGCAGCGTGGACCTGCCCGAGGACGTCTTCGGCGTCCAGGTCAACATCCCCCTCATCCACCAGGTCGTCGTCGCGCAGCTCGCTGCCGCCCGTCAGGGCACGCACTCGACGAAGACCCGTGGCGAGGTGCGCGGTGGTGGCCGCAAGCCCTACCGCCAGAAGGGCACCGGTCGCGCCCGTCAGGGCTCGACCCGCGCGCCGCAGTTCGCCGGCGGTGGCGTCGTGCACGGCCCCAAGCCGCGTGACTACGCCCAGCGCACCCCCAAGAAGATGAAGGCCCTCGCCCTGCGCGGTGCCCTCTCCGACCGGGCGGCGCACGAGCGCATCCACATCGTCGACTCCCTCGCGGGCGGCGACGCCCCGTCGACCAAGACGGCTGTGTCGCTGCTGGCGACGATCAGCGAGCGCAAGCACGTGCTCGTCGTGGCCGAGCGCACCGACGTCCTCACCTGGAAGTCGCTGCGCAACGCCAAGGCCGTGCACCTGCTCTCGCCGGGCCAGCTCAACACCTACGACGTGCTCGTCAGCGACGACATCGTCTTCACCGAGTCGGCCCTGGCCGTCTTCCTGGCCGGCCCGACCAAGGGCAAGTCGGCGAAGGCCAGTGCGAGCTCGAGCGACGTCGCCGGTGATACTGCGCCCGACGCGCTCGTCAAGGAGGAGTCCGCATGAGCGACCTGACCGACCCCCGCGACATCCTGCTCGCACCGGTCATCTCGGAGAAGAGCTACGGCCTGCTCGACGAGGACAAGTACACGTTCATCGTCTCGCCCGACGCCAACAAGACCCAGATCAAGATCGCGGTCGAGAAGGTCTTCGGCGTCAAGGTCGCGTCCGTCAACACCCTCAACCGCCAGGGCAAGCGCAAGCGGACCAAGTCCGGCTTCGGCAAGCGCGCCGACAGCAAGCGCGCGATCGTCACCCTGCGCGAGGGCCGCATCGAGATCTTCGGGGGCCCGGTCGCCTAGGCGACCGGACCTCCAGAGCTGAAGGACTGACATGGGCATCCGCAAGTACAAGCCGACCACCCCGGGCCGTCGTGGCTCCAGCGTGGCCGACTTCGCCGAGATCACGCGCTCCACGCCGGAGAAGTCGCTGGTCCGTCCCCTGCACAGCAAGGGCGGCCGCAACGCCACCGGGCGCATCACCACCCGTCACCAGGGTGGTGGCCACAAGCGCGCCTACCGCGTCATCGACTTCCGTCGTCACGACAAGGACGGCGTGCCGGCCAAGGTCGCTCACATCGAGTACGACCCCAACCGCACCGCCCGCATCGCGCTGCTGCACTACGCGGACGGCGAGAAGCGCTACATCGTGGCGCCCAAGGGCCTGTCCCAGGGCGACACCGTCGAGGCCGGTCCGACCGCGGACATCAAGCCGGGCAACGCGCTCCCGCTGCGCAACATCCCGACCGGTACCACGATCCACAACATCGAGCTCCGCCCCGGCGGCGGCGCGAAGATGGCCCGCTCCGCGGGTGCGAGCGTCCAGCTCGTCGCCAAGGACGGTCCCTACGCGCAGCTGCGTCTGCCCTCGGGCGAGGTCCGCAACGTCGACATCCGCTGCCGCGCGACCGTCGGCGAGGTCGGCAACGCCGAGCAGAGCAACATCAACTGGGGTAAGGCCGGCCGCATGCGCTGGAAGGGCAAGCGCCCCTCCGTCCGTGGTGTCGCCATGAACCCCGTCGACCACCCGCACGGCGGTGGCGAGGGCAAGACCTCCGGTGGACGCCACCCGGTCAACCCCGCCGGCAAGCCCGAGGGTCGCACGCGTCGCCGCAAGGCCAGTGACGCGATGATCGTCCGCCGCCGCAAGACCAACAAGAAGCGCTAGGGGATACCGCCGTGCCGCGCAGCCTGAAGAAGGGGCCCTTCGTCGACGACCACCTGCTCAAGAAGGTGGACGTGCAGAACGAGAAGGGCACCAAGAACGTGATCAAGACCTGGTCGCGTCGCTCCACGATCATCCCCGACATGCTCGGGCACACGCTCGCCGTGCACGACGGCCGCAAGCACGTCCCGGTCTTCGTGACCGAGGCGATGGTCGGTCACAAGCTCGGCGAGTTCGCGCCCACGCGCACCTTCCGCGGTCACATCAAGGACGACCGGAGGGCCCGTCGTGGCTGAGAACAAGACCCGGCACCTGCCGGCCAACGCCGCCCTGGCCCAGGCGCGCTACGTCCGCATGACGCCGATGAAGTGCCGTCGCGTCATCGACCTGGTCCGCGGCCTGCCCGTCCAGGAGGCCCTCGACATCCTGCGGTTCGCGCCGCAGGCCGCCTCGGAGCCGATCGCCAAGGTCGTCGCGAGCGCCATCGCCAACGCCGAGCACAACAAGCAGCTCGACGCGCGTGACCTCTTCATCGCGCAGGCCTACGTCGACGAGGGTCCGACCCTCAAGCGCTTCCGGCCGCGTGCGCAGGGCCGTGCCTTCCGCATCCGCAAGCGCACGTCCCACATCACCGTGGTGGTGCAGTCGCTGGTCGACGACGCCGCCACGACCACCTCTGGTTCGAAGGGCAGGGCCCGCTAGTGGGTCAGAAGGTCAACCCCCACGGCTTCCGGCTCGGCATCTCGAGCGACTGGACGTCTCGCTGGTACGCCGACCGCAACTACGCGGAGTACGTCAAGGAAGACGTCGCGATCCGCAAGCTCATGTCCAAGGGCATGGAGCGGGCCGGCATCTCCAAGGTCGAGATCGAGCGCACCCGTGACCGTGTCCGCGTGGACATCCACACGGCGCGCCCGGGCATCGTCATCGGCCGCCGCGGCGCCGAGGCCGACCGCATCCGCGGCGACCTCGAGAAGCTGACCGGCAAGCAGGTCCAGCTCAACATCCTCGAGGTCAAGAACCCCGAGTCCGACGCGCAGCTGGTCGCGCAGGGCGTCGGCGAGCAGCTGTCGTCGCGCGTCAGCTTCCGCCGCGCGATGCGCAAGTCCATGCAGTCCGCGCTCAAGGGCCCGGGCGTCAAGGGCATCCGCGTGCAGTGCGCCGGCCGCCTCGGCGGTGCCGAGATGAGCCGCTCGGAGTTCTACCGCGAGGGGCGCGTGCCGCTGCACACCCTGCGCGCGAACATCGACTACGGCCAGTACGAGGCCAAGACGACCTTCGGCCGCATCGGCGTGATGGTCTGGATCTACAAGGGCGACGTCGTCCAGTCCCGCGCCGAGCGCGAGGCGCAGGAGGCCGAGATCCGCCAGGCCCGTCGTGACCGCCCGACCCGTCGTGGTCCGCGCTCCGGCTCCACCGGCACCACCGCCGGCGGCACCGAGGCCGGTCGCGCGTCGGTCGACGGTGGTCCGGAGAGCCCCGAGCTCGAGTCGCCCGCCGTCGAGACCGCTGTTGTCGAGACGCCGGCTGTCGAGACGCCCGCTGTCGAGACCGCTGCTGTCGAGACGCCCGCCGTCGAGACCGCTGGCGAGACCGCCCCCGAGACCGCCCCCGAGACGGAGGCCTGATCATGCTGATCCCCCGCAGGGTCAAGCACCGCAAGCAGCACCACCCCGACCGCAGCGGTGCGGCCAAGGGCGGCACCGAGCTGGCGTTCGGCACCTACGGCATCCAGGCTCTCGAGCCCGCCTACGTGACCAACCGCCAGATCGAGTCCGCGCGTATCGCGATGACCCGCCACATCAAGCGTGGTGGAAAGGTCTGGATCAACATCTACCCGGACCGTCCGCTGACCAAGAAGCCGGCCGAGACCCGCATGGGTTCCGGTAAGGGCTCGCCCGAGTGGTGGGTGGCCAACGTCAAGCCGGGTCGCATCCTGTTCGAGCTCGCGGGTCCGCCGGAGCCGCTGGCGCGCGAGGCCATGCGCCGCGCCATCCACAAGCTGCCGATGAAGTGCCGCTTCGTCGTCCGGGAGGTGGGTGACTGATGGCCGACACCACGACGCAGGAGATCCGCGACCTCGCTGACGAGGAGCTGGTGGCTCGCCTCAGCGAGCACAAGGAGGAGCTGTTCAACCTCCGCTTCCAGGTCGCCACCGGCCAGCTGGACAACAACCGGCGGCTGCAGAAGGTGCGCCGCGACATCGCCCGCATCTACACGGTCATGCGCGAGCGCGAGCTCGGCATCGTCCGGACGGGCACCACCGCATGAGCAGCACGAGTGAGGGAACTGTGAGCACCCCCGAGACGACCAGCGACGAGCGCGGCTTCCGCAAGACCCGTGAGGGCCTCGTGGTCAGCGACAAGATGGACAAGACCGTCGTGGTCGCCGTCGAGGACCGCGTGCAGCACCCCCTCTACAAGAAGACGCTGCGTCGTACCAACAAGCTCAAGGCGCACGACGAGGCCAACGCCTGTGGCGTCGGCGACCGGGTCCTGCTCATGGAGACCCGACCCCTGTCGGCGACCAAGCGCTGGCGCGTCGTCGAGATCCTCGAGAAGGCGAAGTAGTCCCACCCCCGGACCGCGAGGTCCACTAGCGAGCCCGCGTCCCGCGAGGGATACGGGGTTCACACCAGGAGACACAGTGATCCAGCAGGAGTCGCGACTGCGCGTCGCCGACAACACGGGTGCGAAGGAAGTCCTTTGCATCCGGGTGCTCGGCGGCTCGGGCCGGCGCTACGCGGGCATCGGCGACATCATCGTCTGCACCGTCAAGGACGCCCTGCCCGGCGCGGGCGTCAAGAAGGGCGACGTCGTCAAGGCTGTCGTCGTGCGCACCGTCAAGGAGCGTCGTCGTCCAGACGGCTCCTACATTCGCTTCGACGAGAACGCGGCGGTCCTGATCAAGGACGGCGGCGACCCGCGTGGCACCCGCATCTTCGGCCCGGTCGG
Organism: Mycobacteriales bacterium; assembly: GCA_030697205.1. Taxonomy (NCBI): domain Bacteria; kingdom Bacillati; phylum Actinomycetota; class Actinomycetes; order Mycobacteriales; species Mycobacteriales bacterium. The sequence continues at coordinate 107,370 of JAUYQP010000042.1, read as the reverse complement.
CCGTGAGCTTCGTGACAAGAAGTTCATGAAGATCATCTCGCTCGCACCGGAGGTGCTGTAGCCATGGCAGGCCTCTTCGTGAAGAAGGGCGACACCGTCCAGGTGATCTCCGGCAAGGACCGCGGCGTCACGGGCAAGGTCATCTCGGCCGACCCCGAGCGCTCGCGCGTCCTCGTCGAGGGCGTCAACCGGATCAAGCGCCACACCAAGATCACGCAGTCGACCCGCGGTTCGCAGCAGGGCGGCATCGTGACGCAGGAGGCGGCCGTGCACGTGAGCAACGTGCAGGTCGTCTGCCCCACCTGTGGCAAGCCCACCCGCATCGGCAAGCGCACCGGTGAGCCGGACGTGACGGGCAAGGCCCGCAGCTCCCGCTACTGCAAGCGCTGCAACGGAGACATCTGATGACGACCGCTGAGACCCCCGCCCGCGAGCTGCCGCGCCTCAAGCAGCGCTACCGCGCGGAGATCAAGCCGGCGCTGCTGGAGCAGTTCTCCTACGGCAACGCGATGCAGATCCCCGGCGTCGTCAAGGTCGTCGTCAACATGGGTGTCGGCGACGCGGCCAAGGACTCCAAGCTCATCGACGGTGCGCTCAAGGACCTCACGGCCATCACCGGCCAGAAGCCGCAGCTGCGCCGCGCGACCAAGTCGATCGCGCAGTTCAAGCTGCGCGAGGGCATGCCGATCGGCGCGAAGGTCACCCTCCGCGGCGACCGCATGTGGGAGTTCCTCGACCGGCTGGTGACGATCGCGCTGCCGCGCATCCGCGACTTCCGCGGCCTGTCGCCCAAGCAGTTCGACGGCAACGGCAACTACACGTTCGGCCTCAACGAGCAGTCGATGTTCCACGAGATCGACGTCGACAGGGTCGACCGCGTGCGCGGCATGGACATCACGGTCGTCACGACGGCCACCAACGACGACGAGGGACGCGCGCTGCTCAAGGCGCTCGGCTTCCCGTTCAAGGAGCTGTAGAGATGGCGAAGAAGGCCCTCGTCGAGAAGGCGAAGCGCAAGCCGAAGTTCGCGGTGCGCGGCTACACCCGCTGCAACCGCTGCGGCCGTCCGCGCGCGGTGTACCGCACGTTCGGGCTCTGCCGCATCTGCGTGCGCGAGATGGCGCACGCGGGCGAGCTGCCCGGCATCACCAAGTCCTCCTGGTAGTCCACCTCTTCGTCGTAGGCCCTGGAGACAGGGAACCCCGGCGGGAAAGGCCTGAAGGCCACCCAACATGACCATGACCGATCCCATCGCGGACATGCTGACCCGCGTGCGCAACGCCAACTCGGCGTACCACGACACCGTCGCCATGCCGCACAGCAAGATCAAGACCCACATCGCCGAGATCCTCCAGCAGGAGGGCTACATCGCGGGTTGGAAGGTCGAGGACGGCGAGAAGGGCAAGGTCCTCTCGATCGACCTCAAGTACGGCCCCAACCGCGAGCGCTCCATCGCCGGCGTCCGTCGGGTCAGCAAGCCCGGCCTGCGCGTCTACGCCAAGGCCGGCCAGCTGCCCAAGGTCCTCGGCGGGCTCGGCGTCGCGATCATCTCGACGTCGGCCGGCCTGCTCACTGACCGCCAGGCCAACAAGAAGGGCGTGGGTGGGGAAGTCCTCGCCTACGTCTACTAGACAGGAAGGAACGTCCCACCATGTCTAGAATTGGCCGCCTGCCCATCCCCGTCCCTGCCGGCGTCGAGGTCACCCTCGACGGCCAGCACGTCACGGTGAAGGGCCCCAAGGGCACCCTGACGCACACGATCGCCGAGCCGATCCGGCTCGAGCGCACCGAGGAGGGCACGCTCGTCGCGACCCGCCCGGACGACAACCGGGAGAGCCGCAGCCTGCACGGGCTCACCCGCAGCCTGGTGGCCAACATGGTCACCGGCGTGACCGAGGGCTACGCCAAGGCCATGGAGATCCGTGGCGTCGGCTACCGCGTCGCGGCCAAGGGCTCGGACCTCGAGTTCGCCCTCGGCTACAGCCACCCGGTGCCGGTCCTGGCGCCGGAGGGCATCACCTTCGAGGTGGCGAGCCCGACCAAGTTCACGGTCAAGGGCATCGACAAGCAGAAGGTGGGCGAGGTCGCCGCCAACATCCGCAAGCTCCGCAAGCCCGACCCGTACAAGGGCAAGGGCGTCCGCTACGAGGGCGAGCAGATCAAGCTCAAGGTCGGGAAGACGGGTAAGTAATGGCGAACATCTCTGGCATCCGCAGGCTGGGCAAGGCCCGCCGGCACTTCCGCATCCGCAAGCGCGTCAGCGGCACCCCGGCGCGTCCGCGCCTGGTCGTCACCCGCTCGTCGCGCCACATCACCGCCCAGGTCGTGGACGACCTCGCCGGCCACACCCTGGCCAGCGCGTCGACCCTCGAGCTGCGTGCCTCCGGGGAGGGCGACAAGAGCGCCCGCGCCCGCGAGGTCGGCGCCCTCGTCGCGCAGCGCGCGAAGGACAAGGGCATCGGCGCGGTCGTCTTCGACCGCGGCGGCAACAAGTACCACGGCCGCATCGCCGCGCTGGCTGACGGCGCCCGCGAGAACGGCCTGGAGTTCTGATGAGCAGCACAGACCTGCACACCCTGATGGAGAGGTACCTCTGATGCCCGGACAGCAGCGCCGCGGTGGGACTGGCGCGGCCGGCGGCACCGGAGCGGCTGGTGGCGACCGCCGCGACAACCGCGGCGGTGGCCGTGGTGAGCGCGGTGCCCCCGCCGAGAAGAGCAACCACATCGAGCGCGTCGTCGCGATCAACCGCGTCGCCAAGGTCGTGAAGGGTGGTCGTCGCTTCAGCTTCACCGCCCTCGTGGTCGTGGGCGACGGCGACGGCCAGGTCGGCGTGGGCTACGGCAAGGCCAAGGAGGTGCCGGCCGCGATCGCCAAGGGCGTCGAGGAGGCCAAGAAGCACTTCTTCCGCGTGCCGCGCATCGGCTCGACGATCCCGCACCCGATCCAGGGCGAGGCCGCTGCCGGCGTCGTGCTCCTCAAGCCGGCCAGCCCGGGTACCGGCGTCATCGCCGGTGGCCCCGTGCGCGCCGTCCTGGAGTGCGCCGGCATCCACGACGTGCTCTCGAAGTCGCTCGGGTCCTCCAACCCGATCAACATCGTGCACGCCACGGTCGCCGCGCTGCAGGGCCTCGTGCGCCCCGAGGAGATCGCCGCCAAGCGCGGCCTGACCCTCGAGGAGGTCGCTCCGGCGGCCATGCTCCGGGCTCGTGCCCAGGCTGCGAGCGGTGCCTGATGGGGCGCCTGAAGGTCACCCAGATCAAGTCCGGAATCGGCGGCAAGCAGAACCAGCGCGACACCCTGCGCTCGCTCGGCTTGAAGCGGATCTCCGACACCGTCGTCAAGGAGGACCGCCCCGAGATCCGCGGGATGGTCAACACCGTCACGCACCTCGTGTCGGTCGAGGAAGTGGACTGAGATGGCCGACAGCACGCTGAAGGTGCACCACCTGCGGCCGGCCCCTGGCGCGAAGACCGCCAAGACCCGCGTCGGTCGTGGTGAGGCGTCCAAGGGCAAGACCGCAGGTCGTGGCACCAAGGGCCAGAAGGCCCGCTACCAGGTCCCGGCCGCCTTCGAGGGCGGGCAGATGCCGCTGCACATGCGGCTGCCCAAGCTCAAGGGCTTCAAGAACCGGTTCCGCACGGAGTACCAGGTCGTCAACCTCGACAAGATCGCCGAGCGGTTCCCGCAGGGCGGCACGGTCGGCGTCGACGAGCTGGTCGCCAAGGGCCTGGTCCGCGACAACCGCCTCGTGAAGGTCCTCGGTGGTGGCGACCTCGCCGTCAAGCTCGAGATCACCGCGCACGCCTTCTCGGCCTCGGCCAAGGAGAAGATCGGCGCGGCCGGCGGCAGCACCACCGAGCTGTAGCACCGCGCGCACGAGCCGCCGGCCCCCCGCGGGGGACCGGCGGCTCGCGGCGTCTGACGGCCCCGCACGTGACCGCTTCGCCCCGCGGTCACCACCGCTGCGGCTGTTACAGTCCCCGCAGCGCGGCGGGCACCCGACCCGTCCCGCCCGCACGCCTAGACAGACCTGCTCGACAGACCTGCCACACCGACCCGTACCGCACCGCGCGGACGGACGCCAGGAGGATCCGTGCTCACCGCCTTCGGCCGGGCCTTCAAGACCCCGGACCTGCGCAGGAAGCTGCTGTTCACCCTGGCGGTCATCGGGCTGTACCGGATCGGGTCCGTCGTGCCGGGGCCCGGCGTCTCCTACGTCGCGATCCAGAACTGCCTGGAGCAGGTCGAAGACAACTCGCTCTACGGGCTGGTCAACCTGTTCAGCGGCGGTGCGCTGCTGCAGCTGAGCGTCTTCGCGCTCGGGATCATGCCCTACATCACGAGCTCGATCATCGTGCAGCTGCTCATCGTGGTGATCCCGCGGTTGGAGACGCTCAAGCAGGAGGGCCAGTCCGGCCAGGCCAAGCTCACGCAGTACACCCGCTACCTCACGGTCGCGCTGGCGGTCCTGCAGTCCACCGGCATCGTGGCGCTGGCGCGCAGCGGCAGGCTCTTCCCGCAGTGCACGCAGGAGATCATCCCCGACCAGGGCATCGTGCGGATCCTGGTGCTCGTCGTGACCCTCACCGCCGGCACCGCCGTGGTCATGTGGCTCGGCGAGCTGATCACCGACCGCGGCGTCGGCAACGGCATGTCGGTGCTGATCTTCACCTCGATCATCTCGAGCGTCCCGTCCGGCGCACTGCGCGTGTGGCAGCAGCCGCGCGGCCCCTTCATCCTCGTCGCCATCGGCGTGCTCGCCCTCGTCGTCATCACCCTCGTGGTCTTCGTCGAGCAGGCCCAGCGCCGCATCCCGGTGCAGTACGCCAAGCGCATGATCGGCCGCAGGATGTACGGCGGGACGAGCACCTACATCCCGTTGAAGGTCAACCAGGCCGGCGTCATCCCGGTGATCTTCGCGAGCTCGCTGCTCTACCTGCCGCAGCTGCTGTCCCAGATCTTCCCGGACAACCGCTCGGTGACCGGCTTCATCAACCGCCATCTCGTCGACCCCGGTGACCCCGTCTACCTGTCGCTGTACTTCGCGCTCATCGTCTTCTTCACCTACTTCTACGTCGCGATCACGTTCAACCCGGTCGAGGTCAGCGACAACATGAAGAAGTACGGCGGCTTCGTCCCCGGCATCCGCCCGGGCCGGGCCACCGCCGAGTACCTCGACTACATCCTGTCGCGCATCACCAGCTTCGGGGCGCTCTACCTCGGCCTGGTCGCGGTGCTGCCCTACTTCCTGTTCACCTTCGCGACCGACAGCTCGCAGTTCCCCTTCGGCGGCACCGCCGTGCTCATCGTCGTAGGGGTCGGGCTCGAGACCGTCAAGCAGGTCGAGAGCCAGCTCATGCTGCGCAACTACGAAGGCTTCCTGAGGTAGTGCGCCTCGTCCTGGTGGGGCCACCTGGCGCGGGCAAGGGGACCCAGGCGCAGTTCATCGCCGAGCACGTCGCCGTGCCCAAGATCTCCACGGGCGACATCTTCCGCGCCAACGTGAGCGCAGGGACGCCGCTCGGCCTCGAGGCCAAGAAGTTCATGGACAAGGGCGACCTCGTGCCCGACCAGGTCACCATCGACATGGTCCGCGACCGCCTCGCACAGGACGACGCGCAGGTCGGCTTCCTGCTCGACGGCTTCCCGCGCACCGTCCCGCAGGCCGAGGTCCTCGACGACATGCTGCGCGAGGCCGGTGCCAAGCTCGACGTGGTGCTCGAGCTCGTCGTCGACAACGACGAGGTCGTGCGCCGGCTGTCCGGCCGGCGGACCTGCCGCAGCTGCAACCACATCTGGCACGTCGAGTTCGACCCGCCCGCCACAGCCGACGTGTGCGATCTCGACAGCGGCGAGCTCTTCCAGCGGGAGGACGACAAGCCCGCGACGGTCGAGAACAGGCTCGAGGTGTACGACGAGCAGACCGCTCCGCTGGTGTCCTACTACGCCAGTCGCGGCGTGCTCGTGGGGATCGACGCGACCGGGCCGGTCGACGACGTGACCACCCGTGCGATCGACGCGCTGCGCCCCTTCCGCCGCGACGGGCACTGAGCCGCATCGTGGCTGGAGCTGGCCGCGGTTCGCGCCGCCCGCGCGGCGTCACCGTCAAGACCGCTGAGCAGGTCCGGCTCATGCGCCGCGCCGGCCTGGTCGTGGCCGAGGCGCTGGACCGGATGCGTGCAGCCGTGGCGCCGGGCGTCAGCACTGCCGACCTCGACGGCATCGGCCGCGACGTCCTGCGCGAGCGCGGCGCGGTGTCGAGCTTCCTCGGCTACCACGGCTTCCCCGGCGTCATCTGCGCCTCGGTCGGCGAGCAGGTCGTCCACGGGATCCCCGGAGACCGGGTGCTGCGCGAGGGCGAGCTGTGCTCGATCGACTTCGGCGCGATCGTCGAGGGGTGGCACGGAGACGCCGCGATCACGGTTCCCGTCGGGGAGTGCGCCGCGGATGTGCTGGAGCTCAACCGCGTCACGGAGGAGAGCCTGTGGGCCGCGCTCGCCGTCGTCCGCGACGGCGCGCGGCTGTCCGACATCGGGGCCGAGGTCGAGCGGGTGGTGCGTCCCCACGGCTACGGCCTGCTCGACGACTACACCGGGCACGGCATCGGCACCTCGATGCACGAGCCGCCGCACGTCCCCAACACCGCGCCCCAGGGCCCGGGCAAGGGCATGGCGCTCACCCGCGGCATCGTGCTGGCCGTCGAGCCGATGGCCACGCTCGGCTCACCGGAGGTCCTCGAGCTCGACGACGGCTGGACCGTCGTCACCAGGGACGGGCTGCAGGCCTCCCACTGGGAGCACACCGTCGCCATCACCGAGCACGGCCCGTGGGTCCTCACCGCCACGGACGGCGGAGCCGTCCGGCTCGGCACGAGCCTGCCGGCTGAGCTCACCGGCTGAGCTCACCGGCTGAACCCACCGATTCAGCTCAGCCCGTGCGGCAGGTGTCACCCAGCCGACAGAGCCGTTGCGCCCCTGGGCCCGAGGCGGCAGCCTCAGGGGGTGCCGTCCCGAGTCGGCGCAAGACGAGGGGGAGTGGATGAGCGCCGGCGACGGTGAGAGCACCGACGACGTGCGCGCCCACCTCCTGGACGACGCTGTCCGGTTATCGCCCGCCCTGCTCGCATCCCACCCACGGCCCCCCGTCACAGGAGGGTCCGTGCTCACCGACACCCGCCAGGCCAGCTCCACGGGGGTCAGCGCGCCCAGCCGGCTGCTCGCCGGGTCGTCCGCGCTGCTCGTCGTCGACGTCACCGCCCAGGAACCCGTCACCGGGACCGTGCGCGTCCAGCTCGACAGCCCGCAGGAGCACGGCGCGGTGCTGGCCGAGGGTGAGCTCGACCCCGGCGGCCGCGCGATGCTCACCGTGGTGTTGCCGCTCGGCGAGCACGTCCTGCGCGTCGCCTACTCCGGGGACGCCCGCTGCGCTCCGAGCTCCTGCGCGCGGGTGCTGCGGGTCGAGGCGCACCCGACGCTCGTCACGCTCGCGGGCAGCCGTGGTCCGGTCCCGTCCGGGGAGACGGTCGTGCTCACCGCCCGGGTCAGCAGCAGCGAGGAGAGCCGGGCTCCGTCCGGCACGGTGCTGTTCCTCGACGGCGGCCGTGAGCTCGGCTCTGCGCGGCTCGGCGCGGACGGTGCCGCAGTCCTTCCGGTCGCGGCGCTCGGCACGGGTGTCCACCGCATCGTCGCGGCGTACTCCGGTGATGGCTCCCACGCCGCGTCGCGTTCGACCCCTATCCCGCAGGCCGTCGCCGTCGCGGCGGTGCAGACCCGGCTGGCACTCGAGCGGGTCGTGATCGGGCAGGAACTCGGCGTGACCGTCACGGTCGTGGACGCCGTGACCGCCCTGCCGCTGCCGACAGCGAGCGGAGAGGTCGTGCTCTCCTCGTCCTCGTCCTCGCTGCGGGTCGCGCTGCTCGACGGCGTCGCCCGGGTGCGGCTCCCGGCCCTCGGCGGTGAGGCGTGGCGGGTCGACTACGCCGGCGACGCCGAGCACGCTGCCTGCGCGACCGTGTCATGACCGACAACCCCGGCGGCCCCGACGGCTCGGCCGTCGACCCGACCGGTGAGCCGGCTCTGGGTTCGCTGCTCGACCGGCTGGCCGCGCTGGCGGGCGACCTCGGCCCGGTGCTCTCTCCGGGCGGCTACGACGACCTCGTCGAGGCCGTCACGGCGACCGCGATGCGGATGTTCGGCGCGGCCGCCTGCTCGCTGGCCCTGCTCACCGAGGACGACTCCGAGCTCGTCTTCACCACCGTCGTGGGCGCTGGCGCCGAGGCCGTGAAGGGATTGCGCGTGCCGTCGGGGCACGGCATCGCCGGGTGGGTCGCGATGTCCGGGCAGCCGCTCGTCGTGTCCGACCTGCGCTCCGACCCGCGGTGGAGCGGCCCGGTCGACGACGGCAGCGGCTACACGCCGAGGAGCATCCTCGCGGCACCCATCGCGACCTCGGACCGGCTGCTCGGGGTGCTGGAGGTCCTGGACCGCAGCGAGGACCGACCGGAGGCCTCGGCCGACATGGAGCTGCTCGGCCTCGTCGCGGACCAGGCGGCGCTGGCTCTGGAGGGCGCGCGGGCCTTCGACGACTTCGGACGACGCCTGGTGCGGGCGCTCGCGGTCTCGGCCGCGCTCGACGCCGAGCTGTCCGAGGTGCTCGACGCCGCGGCCGCCCGCGTCCACCCGCCCGAGAGCGACCTGCTCGAGCTCGCGGCGCTGTTCGGCGAGCTGGGCAGGCTCGACGCGGAGCAGCGCCGGCTCGCGGTGCGGGTCGTCCGCGAGTTCGTGGCCACAGCAGGGCAACGGCAGGCACGGCAGCAGGCAGGGCGGCTCGCGGGCCGCACGGGGCGGGGGCGCCCGGGCTACCCGGGGACGGCCCCACCGTGACGCGTCCGTGACAGCTCTCCGGCCCGCCTGGTCGGAGCAGTTCGAACCCGGGCGACTGCGACCGGTCACCCCCCTGCCACTGGTCGCGAGGATCACCCGGGAGTGGGCCTTCGGGTCCTCCACCGGAGCCGGCGTGGACGTCGCGGTCATCGACAGCGGCGTCGAGGCCGACCACCCCGACATCGGCGGGCTCGCCTCCTCGGTCGCGCTGTCCTTCGACGCCTCGGCGCCCGACCTCGTCCGGGTCGAGGAGGGCCCGCACGAGGACCTGTTCGGGCACGGGACCGCGGTCGCGGGCGTGGTCAGGTCCCTGGCGCCGGACTGCCGGCTGCACAGCGTGCGGGTGCTGGGTGACCGACTCACCGGCCGCGGTCCGGTCTTCGCCGCGGGGTTGCGCTGGGCGGTCGAGCACGGCATGCGCGTGGTCAACCTGTCGCTGTCGACGGGGAAGGAGGAGTACCACGGGCTGTTCCACGACCTCGCCGACGAGGCCTACTTCCGCGGGGTCGCCCTCGTCTGCGCGGTCAACAACGCACCGGTGGCGTCGTACCCCTCCCAGTACGCCGCGGTCCTGTCCGTCGCCTCCCACCCCCGCCGCGACCCGGAGCGGTTCGACTACAACCCCGACCCGCCGGTCGAGTTCGGCGCGCCCGGCATCGACGTCGAGGTCGCCTGGCGGGGCGGTTCCCGGCTGGTCGCGACCGGCAACTCCTTCGCCGCACCGCACATCACCGGGCTGGTGGCGCGACTGCTCGGCAACCACCCCGAGCTCACGCCGTTCCAGGTCAAGACCGTCCTGCACGCCCTCGCCGACAACGCCACCCTCTGACCCGCCCCCACCCCGCCCCTCCTGCATAGTGATCTTCGCCGTGTTGCGGGCGGTCACGCTCAGCCCGCCGCAAGGAGGCGAAGATCGTCCGGGGTGGGTTCGGGGTGGTGTCCGGGCGAGGGTCCGGGTGCGGAGGGGTGGGGAGGGGGTGAGGGAGCGCCGGTGAGAGCGAGGTCACACGGCATCCGCGCCGGGCGAGCGCAGGGGGAGTTGGACCGCAGCGCGGTTCCGACGTAGACTTCCCGTTCGGACTGCGCTCCGCCGTGTCCGCATGCCCACCGGGCTGCGGACCATGCTCCCGGGCAGCTCCACCCGCACCACCAATCTGCACCACCAAGCCGACGGATCGTGGAGGACATGCCGAAGAAGGACGGGGCCATCGAGATCGAGGGCCGAGTCGTCGAGCCGCTCCCCAACGCGATGTTCCGCGTGGAGCTGCAGAACGGCCACAAGGTCCTGGCCCACATCAGCGGCAAGATGCGGCAGCACTACATCCGCATCCTCCCCGAGGACCGCGTGGTCGTGGAGCTCTCGCCCTACGACCTCACCCGCGGTCGCATCGTCTACCGCTACAAGTAGAGGAACGAGTTCCCGTGAAGGTCAAGCCGAGCGTCAAGCCCATCTGCGACAAGTGCCGCGTCATCCGGCGCAACCGTCGCGTGATGGTCATCTGCTCGTCCAGCGCCCGCCACAAGCAGCGCCAGGGCTAGTCAGCCAGCTCAACGCACCACCCGCACCACACAAGCACGAGGCGCACCCACCCGCTGCTCGCAGCGGACACCCCCGGTCGGAGGCCGGGGCCCCTCCTGGGCAGGAGGGGGCAGGGATCGCGCACACGACCTCCGCATGCAGAAGGAGATAGCCCGCACATGGCACGCCTTGCTGGCGTCGACCTCCCCCGCGAGAAGCGGTTGGAGATCGCGCTCACCTACATCTACGGCATCGGCCGTACCCGCGCGCAGCAGACGCTCGCCGAGACCGGCGTCTCGCCGGACGTCCGCGTCAAGGACCTCGGCGACGACGACCTCGTCAAGCTGCGCGACTGGATCGACGCCAACTACAAGGTCGAGGGAGACCTGCGCCGCGAGGTCGCCCAGGACATCCGCCGCAAGATCGAGATCGGCTGCTACCAGGGCATCCGTCACCGCCGCGGCCTGCCGGTCCACGGGCAGCGCACGCACACCAACGCGCGCACCCGCAAGGGCCCGAAGAAGACCGTCGCCGGCAAGAAGAAGCCGAAGAAGTAGTGACTACCCGCCCCGTCACGGCAGACGTCACCGACCACCTCGAGAAGAAGAGCTGACATGCCTCCCAAGACCCGCACCGGCGCCGGCGTGAAGAAGGTCCGCCGCAAGGAGAAGAAGAACGTCGCGCACGGCCAGGCGCACATCAAGTCGACGTTCAACAACACGATCGTCTCGATCACCGACCCGCAGGGCAACGTGATCGCCTGGGCCTCCGCCGGCCACGTCGGCTTCAAGGGCTCGCGCAAGTCCACGCCGTTCGCCGCTCAGATGGCCGCGGAGAACTGCGCCCGCAAGGCGCAGGAGCACGGCATGAAGAAGGTCGACGTGTTCGTGAAGGGCCCGGGTTCGGGCCGCGAGACGGCGATCCGCTCGCTGCAGGCGACCGGCCTCGAGGTCGGCTCGATCAGCGATGTCACCCCGGTGCCGCACAACGGTTGCCGTCCGTCCAAGCGCCGTCGCGTCTGACCCGGAAGAGAGACACACAGATATGGCCCGCTATACGGGTGCCGACTGCCGCCGCTGCCGTCGCGAGAAGATGAAGCTGTTCCTCAAGGGCAGCAAGTGCGAGTCCCCGAAGTGCCCGATCGAGATCCGTCCCTACCCCCCGGGTGAGCACGGCCGCGGTCGCACCAAGGACTCCGAGTACCTCCTGCAGATGCGCGAGAAGCAGAAGTGCGCGCGCATCTACGGCGTGCTCGAGAAGCAGTTCCGCGGCTACTACGAGGAGGCGAACAAGAAGACCGGCAAGACCGGTGAGAACCTGCTCGTCATCCTCGAGAGCCGCCTCGACAACGTCGTCTACCGCGCCGGCTTCGCGACCTCTCGCGACCACGCCCGGCAGGCCGTGCGCCACGGACACGTCCTGGTCAACGGCAAGAAGGTCGACATCCCGTCGTACCGCGTCACCGCGAGCGACATCGTCGAGATCCGCCCGAAGAGCCGCGAGCTGACGCCCTACGTCATCGCCCGCGAGACCCACGGCGACCGGCAGCCGCCGGCGTGGATGGAGGTCATCTCCTCGCAGATGCGCGTCCTCGTGCACAACCTCCCGGCCCGCCAGGTGATCGACACCCCGGTCCAGGAGCAGCTGATCGTCGAGCTCTACAGCAAGTAGCACCATCCCGGCCGGGGCAGACGGACGCCCCGGCCGGGCGAAAGACCGCGCGGACCCGTCATCCGCGCGCAGACGCGACGTCATATGGCGGACGCCGCGGACAGGTCCCGGAAGGACTCTTCGTGCTCATCGCACAGCGCCCCACCCTCACCGAGGAGCCGGTCAGCGAGTACCGCTCCCGCTTCATCCTCGAGCCGCTCGAGCCCGGTTTCGGCTACACCCTCGGCAACTCGATCCGCCGCACGCTGCTGTCGTCGATCCCCGGTGCCTCGGTCACGAGCATCCGCATCGACGGCGTCCTGCACGAGTTCACCACCGTCCCGGGGGTGAAGGAAGACGTCACCGACCTCATCCTCAACCTCAAGGAGCTCGTGGTCTCCTCGGAGTCCGACGAGCCGGTCGTGATGTACCTGCGAAAGCAGGGCCCCGGCCCGGTCACCGCCGCGGACATCGCGCCCCCCGCGGGCGTCGAGATCCACAGCCCCGACCTGCACATCGCGACCCTCAACGGCAAGGGCCGCCTGGAGATCGAGCTGACCGTCGAGCGCGGTCGCGGCTACGTCTCCGCCGTGCAGAACAAGCAGGTCGGCCAGGAGATCGGCCGCATCCCGGTCGACTCCATCTACTCGCCGGTCCTCAAGGTGACCTACAAGGTCGAGGCCACCCGCGTCGAGCAGCGCACCGACTTCGACCGCCTCGTCATCGACGTCGAGACCAAGCCGTCGATCACCCCGCGCGACGCGATCGCGTCGGCCGGCAAGACCCTCGTGGGCCTGTTCGGTCTCGCGCAGGAGCTCAACGCCGAGGCCGAGGGCATCGACATCGGCCCGTCGCCGACCGACGCCGCTCTCGCGGCCGACCTCGCGCTGCCGATCGAGGAGATGGACCTCACCGTCCGCTCCTACAACTGCCTCAAGCGCGAGGGCATCCACACCGTGGGCGAGCTCGTCTCGCGCTCGGAGGCCGACCTGCTCGACATCCGCAACTTCGGTGCGAAGTCGATCGACGAGGTCAAGGTCAAGCTGCACCAGATGGGCCTCGCCCTCAAGGACAGCCCGCCCGGGTTCGACCCGAGCCAGATCGTCAACCAGTACGGCACCGACGAGTTCGGCAACCCGAGCTTCTCCGACCCGGCCGACGACGACCAGTCGTTCGCCGAGGACGAGCAGCTCTAGCAGGAACCACAGCACGGCCCGGTACGACGCAAGGCCCGTCCTTGCGTCGTACCGGTGGCAGGCAGGGCCCCCGCACCCGCGGCGGCGCCCCCACGGACCGAACACGGTCCCGCACCTGGAAGGAACGACATGCCTACGCCCACCAAGGGTCCGCGCATGGGCGGCAGCCCGGCGCACGAGCGCCTCATGCTCGCCAACCTCGCGACCGCGCTGCTCGAGCACGGCCGGATCACCACGACCGAGGCCAAGGCCAAGCGCCTGCGCCCCTACGTCGAGAAGCTCATCACCTTCGGCAAGCGCGGTGACCTGCACGCCCGTCGCCAGGTCCTCAAGGTCGTGCGCGACAAGTCGGTCGTGCACGAGCTGTTCGAGACGATCGGCCCGCGCTACGAGAACCGCCCGGGTGGCTACACCCGCATCCTCAAGGTCGGCAACCGCAAGGGCGACAACGCGCCGATGGCGATCATCGAGCTCGTCGAGGCCCTCACGGTGGCCCAGCAGGCCGTCGGCGAGGCCGAGCGCGCCCGTGGCACCAAGACCGCCCCGAAGAAGGCCCCGACCGGCGCGACGCTCGAGGCTGCCGAGGACCTGAAGGCCGAGTCCCCGACCGCCGCCGCCGTCGCCGCCGAGGCTGACGCCGCTGCGCGTGACGAGGCTGCCGAGGCCGGCGCCGCTGTCGACGCCGAGGTCACCGAGGCCCCCGCCGCGGAGCCGGTCGAGGAGACCGCCCCCGAGGAGACTGCTCCCGAGGAGGCTGCGCCCGAGGAGGCTGCTCCCGAGGCTGCTGCTGCCGAGGAGCCGGTCCAGGGCGACCTGCTCGCCGAGGGCGACGCCACCGAGGACAGCACCGAGGGCGACACCAAGTAGTCCTGCACGTCCGTCGAGCCCGTCACCCCACCCGGGGTGGCGGGCTCGACGCTTGTCCACAGTCGGCCCTTGGCCGCAGCGATGACGTCGGTCAGACTGGCCGCATGCGCACCGTGATCCTGGGAGAGCGACCCCCGGAGCTCCAGGCCTTCTTGGAGCGGCGCCGCGCGCTCGGGCAGGACACCTACGACGAGGTGTGGGAGGGGGCCTACCACGTGGCTCCCTACGCGCACAGCCACCACGGCCTCGTGCAGGCCGAGATCCTGTTCGCCCTGACCGGTCGCGCCAAACGACGTGGACTCGCCGCTCTCAGCGGGTGCAACATCGGTAGCCCCACGAACTTCCGGGTCCCGGACGGCGTGCTGTGCGCGACCGCGCCGCACACCGTCTACGTCCCGACCGCGCTGCTCGTCGTCGAGGTGCTCAGCCCGGACGACGAGACCTTGGCCAAGCTCCCGTTCTACGCCGGCAGGGGCATCCACGACGTCGTGGTCGCCGACCCGCAGGAGCGCTGGGTCCGGTGCTACGACCTGCGATCGGGTCAGGCAGTGCTCACCGACCGCAGCAGCGTCCTCGACCTCGCGATGGCCGACCTCGAGGCCGAGATCACCTGGCCGTGACCGCGCGGTGGCTCGTCAGGTGAACAGGCCGCGGATGTCGTCGGCGGTCATCGCCGAGCCGGTCATCGCGTCGTCGTCGACGACCTGCGCGAACAGGTCGCGCTTGCGCTGCTGCAGCGCGACCACCTTCTCCTCGATGGTGTCGGTCGCGACCAGGCGGTAGACCATCACGGTCTTGGACTGCCCGATGCGGTGAGCACGGTCGACGGCCTGGGCCTCCGCAGCGGGGTTCCACCAGGGGTCGAGGACGAAGACGTAGTCGGCCTCGGTGAGCGTCAGGCCCACCCCGCCGGCCTTGAGGCTGATGAGGAACACCGGTGCGGTGCCCTCGGTGAACTCCGCGATCCGGGCCGGCCGGTTGCGGGTGCGGCCGTCGAGGTAGCAGTAGCCGATGCCCTCGGCGTCGAGGCGGGCCTTGACCAGCCCGAGGAAGCCGGTGAACTGGCTGAAGACCAGCACCCGGTGGCCCTCGGCGACGACCTCCTGTAGCTGCTCCAGCAGCACGTCGATCTTGCTCGACCGGACCTTGCCGGCGTGCGCGTCGTCGACCAGCGACGCGTCGAGGGCGAGCTGGCGCAGCACCGTGAGCGAGCGCAGGATCGCGATCCGGTTGCGCTGCAGGTCGTCGAGCAGCCCGAGGACGCGCTGCCGCTCGCGGGCGAGGTGCTTGTCGTAGACCTTGCGGTGCGCGGGGTTGAGCTCGACCGGCAGGACCTGCTCGACCCTCGGAGGTAGGTCGACCGCGACCTGGTCCTTGGTGCGACGCAGCATCAGGGGGCGGATCCGCCTGCGCAGCGCGGCGAGCACCTCGGGCGAGGAACCGCTCTCGATCGGCCGGCGGTAGAGTTCGGTGAAGCGCTGCGGGTTGGGGAACAGGCCCGGTGCCGTGATCGAGAGCATCGACCACAGGTCCATGAGGGAGTTCTCGAGCGGCGTGCCGGTGATGGCGAGCTTGAAGGGCGCGCGCAGCCGCCGCGCGCACTGGTAGGTCTTGGCCTGGTGGTTCTTCACGAACTGGGCCTCGTCGAGCACCAGCCCCGACCAGGTGAGGCCCTGATAGGCGTCCTCGTCGATGCGGAACAAGGCGTACGACGTGATCACGACGTCGGCGTCACCGACCAGGTCGGCGAGCTCGAGGCCGCTGCGCGCCGCGGTCTCGGTCACGGCGACGACCGTCAGGGACGGGGCGAAGCGCGCGGCCTCACGGGCCCACGTCGCCACGACGCTGGTCGGCGCCACGACCAGCAGCGGCCCTGCCGTGCCACCGACGGTGCCCTGCTCCTGCGCCCGCAGGGTCATCGCCAGCGCCTGGACGGTGTTGTGCGTGACGATGTGGTGCTCAGTCACGAACAGCTTGTCAGGGGCGTCGACGGCGATGCAGGTCACCGGTGCGGGGCCCGCGGGTTCGATCGCGCTGATGATGCGTCCCGGTGGGTACTTCGTCGGAGCCACCCATCGAGCGGCCTTGCGGGGAAGGCGGAACGGGCAGATCGTCAGCTTCACGTTGACCCGGTAGGCGTGCGATCCGTCCGGGAGGACCCGGCTCCCGCGTCGGACGATGCCGCCGAGGGACTCGGTCAGGTGCGCGACGGCGTCGGCGAGGTCCTGGCTCACGCTGCCGAACTCGTTGGTGCTGTTGGGTCCGGCCGACCCGTCGGTGTCCATGAGGCCCTGAAGCAGGGCGAGTCGCTGGTCGGCAGCAGCATGCAGGTAGGTGTCAGGGACGAACTTGTGGTGGCTCCCGAGTCCCCACAGCCCGAGGTCCCGCAGCGCTGAGGTCAGCGGATTGCGGTGGTCAGGTCCGCACCCGCTCAAGCGGTAGTCGTAGGCGCTCGCGTGAACGGGGCGTACGGGTGCGGGCAGTAGGGGCTGGAGGAGGTCGAGCAGCTCCACGTCTGCGGTGGACACCATCGGCGTGCTCTGCCGGAGGCAGCCGTCGCCGAGAAGCACGCCCAGCAGGTACGGGTCCAGCGGCAGCTCTGCGTGCGGGTGCTGCACCGGCGCGACGACCGGGATGCGCCACTTCCGGTTGCCCGCGCCGTCGACGAGGTCGGTCGCCAGGGCCTGCGTCTCGACGACCGTCCAGTCGTCAGGATGACGGTGCCCGTTCTGGACGTGCTGGACGGCCCAGAGATGCTCGCCGTCTACGACCACGCTGGCACCGTCGTTGAAGCGGACCCGGAAGGTCGGCAGCAGACCCCTGTCGTAGACCCCGGTCACCGTGTGCGCCGCGCCGTCACGGCCGATCACCTGGTGACCGGGCTGCAGGTCCTCGACCTTGGTCCACCCACCGGGGACGAGCACCCGAGTCCCGTGCGCTAGTCCCTTCCCCAGTCCCATGTCGTCGGCGAGGATCCCGCCGAGCTGGTGGTCCCAGAGCAGCGAGAGCCAGTGGTAGCCCTCCAGCTGGTAGGGCCGCAGGGTGGCCTGGAGCCCCGCGGGCGGCGGTGGCGTCGGCAGGGTCTCGAGGGCGAGCAGGCCCCCGACGGTCGCGCTCCAGCGGGCGCTCTGGTGCTCGACGACGCCGAGGCCGACGAGCTCCTCCCACAGGCCGGCGTGGAAGGGCGTGAGGCGCAGCCCGGTCGACTCGCGGTCGGTGAGTGCTCGGGCCTCCTCGACGACGCGGCGCAGCGCGACGAGCTCGGGCCGGTCGAGGCCGAACCACGTGCCGCTCGGGAGCAGCAGCTCCTCCTGGCCGTGGGCGATCGCGGCGAGCAGGTCGGCGACGGGCACGTCCTCGTCCGCGACGGACACGCTCACCTGCAGGTCGAACCAGTCGGTCTGGTCGCTGTCCTTCGTCGACACCGTGATCCGCGGCGGCTCGGAGCTCTCGCCGTAGCTCGCGGGCTCGCCGGTCACCTCCACGACCACGCCGTCGAGCGCGCGGATCAGCGGCAGGGTGTCGCGGACGAAGCGGGCTGTCGCCATGCCCTCGAGCACGGTCTCCGCGACGAGGCGGGCGTGGCCGAAGGGGTCGCGGTCGACCCCGGGCAGGTCGGGCAGGCCGGCGACGAGCGCGCGCTCGGCGACGAGGTCGCGGGTGACGGTCTGGTCGGCGCCGCGGACCAGGGTCACCTGGTCACCGCTCGGGTAGCCGACGCACCAGCCGAGCACGGTGCGGTGGCCCGGCTCGAAGGCCACCTGCAGGACCAGGTGCGGCGGGCGCACCTCGGGCAGCTCGACGCTGCCGTCGAGCGAGACCAGCGCGGCGCGGCGTCGCAGCGCGGGGTAGAAGCGCTGCAGGAAGTCGGGGACGTCGGACTCCGGCACCGTGACCGTGCCGCCCCGGGCGAGGGCGTCGGCGGCCGGTGCGAGCGGTGCGGTGAAGGGCAGCAGCAGCAACGCCTCCGCGTCGACGCGGAACGCGCCGTGGGCGGGCGCGCCGACGAGGACCAGGTCGTCGAGCGCCACGTCGGGCCCGTCGACGAGCCGCGCGACGGGCATCAGCGCGAGGTCGCCTCCGCGACGGCCGGCGTCGACGACGACGGTGGCCGGTGCGGCCAGCTCGACCTTGCGGTCCGCCGCCGTGGTGAGCAGCGCGATGCCGGTCTGCACGGCCCGGTCGATCAGCGCCCAGGCGGTCGGTCCGAGCTCGTCGAGGTGGACCGAGGTGTCGCCGTAGCCGTAGCCGTAGAAGGTCGAGCTCTGCCGGCTGCGCTGCGTGGTGAGGAACGCCCGCAGCACCTCGCGCTGGTCCGGCCCGACGGCGAGCCCGCTCCAGCGGTTGTCGACGTCGCGCCAGGTGGCGCCGGTCCGCACCCAGCGACCGTTCTTGCCGGGGACGACCGCGCGCAGCCTGAGCCGGGGCGTGCCCGCAGTCGCGTCGTGGCGGGACGGGGTGGCGGACACGAGCTCGAGCTGCAGCCCGACGGGTGCGCTCTCCGGCTCGGCGTCGGGAGGGCCGAGCAGCGGGGCCAGGCGGGCCTCCCACTCGCGCACGACCGACAGGGCGGGCGATGCAGCCTGACCGGCGGCCCGGGCGAGCCGGCGGGCCGTGAGCACGACCGCGACGACGTGCTTGCAGTCGATCCCGATGGGGCAGCTGCACTCGCCGCCGACCTCGACCTCACCGTCGTAGACGTCGCCGGTCACCAGCGTCTCGTAGGCCCGGCCGCCGCTGCCCGACACGACCGCCTCGAGCGCGTCGTCGTCGCAGACCAGGGTCCGCACGGCCTGCTTCTTGGCGTAGAGCGCGCCCCGGGCGACCGATCCGCCCCCGCAGACCGCGATCAGGTCGTCGTCGGTGCAGCGCAGCAACCACTCGGGCCAGGGCGTGCGCAACGTGACCTGCATCCGACCTCCGCCTCGGGCTCCCGCGACAGACTAGGACCGGCGCCCGACAGCCCCCGCTACCGTGGTGGACCCGCACACCGGCGGTCGTGACGAGGAGCAGCGTGGACGCGCCGTGGGCCCCGACACCGCTCGAGCGGGCGCGGGAGCACGCCGTGGCCGAGGGGCTCGTCAGGGTGCGGATCGACCTGGCGTACGACGGGACCTCCTTCGCGGGCTGGGCGCAGCAGACCGACCGGCGCACCGTGCAGGGCGTCGTCCAGGACACGCTCGCGGTGCTGGTGCGAGGCGACGCACCGCGGGTGCAGGTGGCCGGCCGCACCGACGCGGGCGTGCACGCCCGGGGTCAGGTCGCGCACGTCGACCTCCCCGAGCCGGTCGCCCACGACCCGCGGTTGCTGCGCCGGCTCAACGGGCTGCTCCCCGAGGACGTGCGCGTGCGTCGTACCTCTGATGCTCCTGCGGGCTTCGACGCCCGCTTCTCGGCGGTGAGCCGGACCTACCGCTACCAGGTGAGCGACGGGCCGGAGCAGGTCGACCCGCTGCGCCGCCACGACACCCTCGCCTGGCCGCGGCCGCTCGACCTGGCCGCGATGGAGGAGGCGGCCACCGGTCTGCTCGGCGAGCACGACTTCGCGGCGTACTGCAAGAAGCGCGAGGGCGCGACGACGATCCGCGAGATCCTCGGGCTCGAGTGGCGGCGCGAGGACGTGCTGGTCATGACGGTGCAGGCCGACGCCTTCTGCCACTCGATGGTGCGCTCGCTCGTCGGCGGCTTCCTCGCGGTCGGCGAGAGGCGGCGCGAGCCGGCGTGGATGGCGGCGCTGCTCGACACCGGCGCCCGGGCGCAGGATATCGCGGTGGCGGCCCCGCACGGGCTGTCGCTCGAGCAGGTCGGCTACCCGCCCGACGAGGAGCTGCTCGCGCGGCAGGCCGTCACGAGGAACCTGCGCACGCAGGGAACCTCCAGCGGGGCCTAGGGCCTCCTGTATGCCGAAGGGGGTCAGCCACGTGGACGAGCGCAGTGCCGCGCACGACCGCTTCCGGCTGCTCGTCGACGAGAGAGGGCAGGCCATGCAGCGCAGCGCCTACCTGCTCACCGGCGACTGGTGAGCGGCCGAGGACCTGCTCCAGTCGGCGCTCGCGATCACGTGGAACCACTGGTCGTCGCTGCGCGACCCGCAGGCCGCGGAGGCCTACGCACGACGCACCATGGCGCGGCTGTCGACCCGCCGGTGGCGGCGCCGGTGGCACGGCGAGCGGCCGACCGAGGTCCTGCCGGAGACTCCGGTCGACGGCGGGCTGTTGCGCGTCGACGACCAGGCCGTCCTCGCTGCCGCGCTGTGCGAGCTGCCGCCCCGGCAGCGCGCGGTCGTGGTGCTGCGCTACTTCGACGACCTGTCCGAGGCCGACACCGCCGCAGTGCTGGGCTGCGCGGTCGGCACCGTCAAGAGCAGCACGTCGCGGGCGCTCACCCGGCTGCGCGAGCTGCTCGGAGAGACGGCCGACGCGCCGCTCGTGGAGGGACCGGCATGAGCGAGGACTGGCTGCGCAGGCGGCTCGAGGGACTGGCCTCCGGGGGACCGCCCGCGCCGGGTGACCGGGTGGGCGCCGTGCTGGGCAGGGCGCGGCGGCGGACGCAGCTGCGTGCTGCGGCGGCGGCCGTGACCGCGGCCGCGGTGGTGCTGGGTGCGACGGTCCTCGTCTCGGGCGGTGGCGCCGGCGAGCAAGGGCTGGTGGCCGCGTCCCCCGACCCGACGGCGACCTCCGCGGAGCCGGCCGCGTCCGGGACCCCTTCGGCCACGGCCACCGCGACCGCCACCCCGACGGACGAGCCGCAGCCGGCCGCGACAGCACCCGGTGCGTCCCCGACGCCGGTGCCGACCGACGCGACGCGACCCGCCAGGGACACGTCCGTGCTGCGGCTCGGGTTCATCGGGGACGTCCCGGGGGCGCCGAGCGGGCCGGTCCCGGGTGACAGCGACGGGGCCGTCCCGGTGGCGCTGCTGCGCGCGTGGGTCGCTGACGTCAACCGCGCTGGCGGGGTAGACGGTCGACGGGTGGAGCTCCTCGTGCGCGACGCCTCCGTCGACCAGGGCGACCGCCGGCGGGCCGCACAGGAGCTGGTGGACGCGGGCGTCGTCGCCGTCGTCGGCAGCGTCCTCAACCGCCTCTCGCCCGACGCGGGCGCCACACTGCTGGCCGAGCACGGCGTGCCGCTGGTCGGCGGCGACCTCGGCACTGCCGACTGGCGGACCAACCGACTCGCTTTCGCTCAAGGCGCCCTCGTCGACGAGCTGGCCGAGGGCATGCTGGCCGTCCTCGGCGAGGCGGCCAGCGCGGACGACCGCGACGCGGCCGTGGTCTGTATCGACGGCACCGCCTGCGACACCCTCCAGGAGGGCGTGGAGGACGGACGGGGTGAGGCCTACGGCCTGCGCGGGACCTTCGTGCAGCGCGTGGGCATCAGCGAGACCAACTACGGGCCCGTGGTGCAGCGGATGAAGGCCGCCGGCACCGACGTCGTCGCGCTGCAGATGGCCTGGCAGCAGGCGGCCTCGTTCGCCCTGGAGTTCGAGCGGCAGAACTTCCAGCCGCAGCAGGTCGTGGTGCAGCACGACCTCGCTGAGGAACTGGCCGATGAGCCCGAGACAGCCGGCTGGTACGCCGTGCAGAGCGTCTTCCCCCACGTCGTCCGTGACGGCGCGGCGGCCCGGTTCCACCGCGTCGGTGCGGACCTCGACCTCGGGGCTCCCGAAGCCCGCACGTGGGTCGCCGCCCTGCTGCTCGAGCGGGCGGTCGCGGAGCTCGACGGGGCGCGGGCGACACGGGCAGCCCTCGTGGAGGTCCTGCGTTCCCTGCGCGGCGAGCGGCTCGGCGGCCTCGCACCGCCGCTCGACCTGTCGGGACCGACGACCCGGTGCGTGATGGTGGCCCGCGTCGCCTTCGGCGCCTGGATCGCCCCGCAGGGCCTGCGCCCCACCTGCCTCGCGGACTGACCGGCCGACGTCACCGATCCGTCACGGCTCCGGGGACGAACACCCAGGAGCGGCACCCGACACTGGGAGCGGACCAGGACGGGGGTGGG
Organism: Mycobacteriales bacterium; assembly: GCA_030697205.1. NCBI lineage: Bacteria > Bacillati > Actinomycetota > Actinomycetes > Mycobacteriales > Mycobacteriales bacterium. The sequence goes on along the minus strand of JAUYQP010000042.1, from coordinate 85,255 downwards.
GCATGACGACAGTCACGACAGGGCGTACGACGACAGCCGTACAGCCGCCGCTCCCTGCGCGGGCCGCTGCGCTCGCCGGCATCGCCGCTGGGCTGGGGGCGCTGGTGGTCGGCGAGGTCGCCGGTCGCGTCGTCCCAGGCGCCGCTCCGCCGCTCGTGGCCGTGGGCGACACCGTCATCCGGCTCGCGCCGCCCGCCCTGCGCGACGGCGGGATCGAGGCCTTCGGCACCGCCGACAAGCCGATCCTGCTCGTCACCATCGCGGTCGTCATCGCCGGCCTGGCGGCGCTGGCCGGGATGCTCGCCCGCCTGCACCCCCGGGAGGGCGAGGCCGCGGTCGCGCTGCTCGGAGCCGTCGCGCTGGTCGCCCAGCTCGCGAAGGCCGGCACGACCAGCGCCGGCGGCCTCTGCGCCGCGGCGCTCACCGTCGTCGTGGGGATCGTGCTGCTGCGCGCCCTCATGGGACGCGTGCCCTGGCGGGCACCCGACCCGCGACCCGAGGCCGCGCCCACCTGGTCGCGCCGCGCCTTCATCCTGCGCAGCAGCGTCGTCATCGCCGTCGCCACCGTCGGCGGCACCGTCGCGCAGTGGCTGGACGGCCGCGTCGACGTGGACCGGATCCGCGCGCTGCGCGTCCTGCGCCCGCCGGTGCGGCCCGCTCCCGGTGACGTGCTCGGCTCGACCGTCGACGTTCCCGGCATCTCGCCGCTCTTCACGCCCAACCGCGACTTCTACCGCATCGACACCGCGCTGGTCGTCCCCGCCATCGACCCCGAGACCTGGTCGCTCGGCATCACCGGCATGGTCGACCGCCCGCTGTCGCTGACCTACGACGAGCTCCTGGCGATGCCGCAGTTCGAGGCCGACATCACGATGCAGTGCGTCAGCAACGAGGTCGGTGGCGAGCTCGTCGGCAACGCGCGCTGGCAGGGCGTGCTGCTCAAGGACCTGCTCGAGATAGCGGGCGTCCAGCGCGGAGCGGGCCAGGTGGTCGGCCGCTCCGTCGACGACTTCACCGCCGGCTTCCCGACCGAGGTCGCTCTCGACGGCCGGCCCGCGATGGTGGCCCTCGGCATGAACGGCGAGCCGCTCCCGCAGCTCAACGGCTTCCCGGCGCGGCTCGTCGTGCCGGGGCTCTACGGCTACGTCTCGGCGACCAAGTGGCTGCAGGCGATCGAGCTGACGACCTGGGAGGGCTTCGACGGCTTCTGGGTCCCGCGCGGCTGGTCGAAGCTCGGGCCGGTCAAGCTCGCCTCCCGCATCGACGTCCCCCGCGACAGCTCGACCGTCGCGGCCGGCAGCGTCGTCGTGGCGGGAGTCGCCTGGGCGCCTGGTCCGAAGCGCGGGGTCGTCAAGGTCGAGGTGAGCGTCGACGACGGCGACTGGACCGAGGCCGACCTCGGCGGCGCGCTGTCGCAGGACGCCTGGCGGCAGTGGCGCGCCACCGTCGAGCTCGCGCCCGGCCAGCACGTGCTGAAGGTGCGCGCCACGGACCGGACCGGGGTCGTGCAGGACGCGAGCAGGCGCGCCCAGCGACCGGACGGCGCGACCGGCCACCACGGCGTCCTCGTCGTCGCCCGCTGATTGGACGCGCCTGCGTCGTACTCCTGAAGTCGGTGGACTGCGCCCCCACACTGGAGGGCATGGGGTACGTCGACTGCCAGCGGTTGAGCCAGGTCCTGCCCGACGGCAGGGTGCTGTTCAGCGATGTCAGCTTCCGCGTCGGTGAGGGCGCGAAGACCGCGCTGGTCGGGGCCAACGGGACGGGCAAGACGACGCTGCTGCGGATCATCGCGGGGGACCTGAAGCCGGCGGACGGCGCGGTCGCGCGCGACGGCGGGCTCGGGGTGATGCGGCAGTTCATCGGCTCGATCCGCGACGACAGCGAGGTGCGCGACCTGCTGCTGGACCTGGCCGCGCCGGGGATCCGCGACGCCGGGCGGGCGCTGGAGGCCGCCGAGCTCGCGATGATGGAGCACGACGACGAGAAGACGCAGATGCGCTACGCGACGGCGCTGTCGGACTGGGGCGACGCGCACGGCTACGACGCCGAGGTCACCTGGGACGTGTGCACGATGGCCGCGCTCGGGATGCCCTACGAGAAGAGCCAGTACCGCAAGCTCCACACGCTCTCGGGGGGTGAGCAGAAGCGGCTCGCCCTCGAGGCGCTGCTCCGCGGGCCGGACCAGGTGCTGCTGCTCGACGAGCCCGACAACTACCTCGACGTGCCGGGCAAGCGCTGGCTCGAGGCCGCGATCGCGGAGTCACCGAAGACGGTGCTGTTCGTCAGCCACGACCGTGAGCTGCTCGCCAATGTCGCCGACCGGATCGTCACGATCGAGGCCCACGGTGCGTGGGTCCACGGCGGCGGCTTCGCGACCTACTACGAGGCGCGGACCGCGCGGCGCGAGCGGCTCGAGGAGCTGCACAAGCGCTGGGACGAGGAGCACGAGCGGCTGCGCAAGCTGGTCATCACGCTGCGCGAGCAGGCCAAGATCAGCCCCGACATGGCGTCGCGCTACCACGCGATGCAGACCCGCTTCGAGAAGTTCGTCGAGGCCGGTCCGCCGCCCGAACAGGTCGTCGACCAGAAGGTCTCGATGCGGCTGCGGGGCGGGCGCACCGGGGTGCGTGCGGTCACCGCGGAGCGGCTCGAGCTGACCGGCCTGATGAAGCCCTTCGACCTCGAGGTGTTCTACGGCGAGCGCGTGGCCGTGCTGGGGTCCAACGGCTCCGGCAAGTCGCACTTCCTGCGGCTGCTCGCCGAGCAGCCGGTCGCCCACACCGGCTGGGTGCGGCTCGGCGCGCGGGTCGTGCCGGGGTGGTTCGCGCAGACCCACGACCAGCCTGAGCTGCACGGGAAGTCGCTCGTCGAGGTGCTGCACCGCGGCGACGACGCCCGCCGGGGCCTCGAGCGGGGCGCGGCCATCGGGGTGCTGCGCCGCTACGAGCTCCACGGCCAGGCCGACCAGCGGTTCGAGACGCTGTCGGGCGGCCAGCAGGCGCGCTTCCAGGTGCTGCTGCTCGAGCGGTCCGGCTGCACGCTGCTGCTGCTCGACGAGCCGACCGACAACCTCGACCTCGCCTCCGCGGAGGCGCTCGAGGAGGGCCTCGAGTCCTTCGACGGCACGGTGCTCGCGGTCACCCACGACCGGTGGTTCGCCCGCGGCTTCGACCGCTTCCTCGTCTTCGGGTCCTCCGGTGAGGTCTACGAGTCCGACGAGCCGGTCTGGGACGAGGGGCGGGTCGTGCGTGCGCGCTGAGCCGCTCGCCGCCGACCAGTGGGAGCGGTGGCGCGACCTGCGGCTCGAGGCGCTGCGGGACACCCCGATCGGCTACGGCGAGACCCACGCCGACGCGCTGGCGTCGCCGGTCGAGCGCTGGACCGGCACCCCCACGAGGCCCGGTTTCCACTGCTTGCTCTGGGACGGCGACCGGCCGGTCGGGATGGCCGGCGGCTTCGTCGACGACGCCGGGCGGCCGACGGTCTTCGGTGTCTTCGTGCAGCCGGGCTCGCGCGGCCGCGGAGGCGTCGGGCTGCTGCTCGACGCGGTCGCCGAGTGGGCGCGTGGCGAGGGTGCGGAACAGCTGCGGCTCGAGGTGCACGAGGACAACGCACGGGCGGCAGCGGCGTACACCCGTCTGGGGTGGGTCGCCACGGGCGAGACGCGGGCCTACAACCTGGACGAGACGCGGGCGTTGCACGCAATGGTGCGGTCGTTGACGTGATGATCGTCACGCTCTAGCGTCCGCAGCCAGTCCTCGACCCTCCCAGCCGGTCGGAGTCGCATGTCGCTGCGCTCACGCACCACGGTGCTGTTTGCCGTGCTCGGCTGCCTGGTGGCCGGTGCCGTCCCGTCGGGCGCCGACGCCGGCTGCGACGACCTGCTCGTCGGGGCCGCAGCCCCCGCGCGGCTCGGCGTCGTGCAACCCGCCGGTCCTGGTCGTGAGGCGCTGCTCGGCGTGCGCCGGGCCGTGTCGGTGCAGGGGGTGCGCAGTGCGGACGGTCGCCGGCCGTGGGTGCGGCTCGACGCGCCCACCGGCTTCGACCACGTCGGGTTTGGCCACGGCCTCGGTGTGGTGGTCGTCGACGCGACCGCCCGCACCTGCGGCGCCCTGCAGGTGCAGGTGCTCGAGCCGCGGCAGGGACGGGCGCGATGGGCCGCGTCGGTCCCGCTGCCCGCTGCGGGGCAGCGCCTGACCGGGTGGCTCGTGCCGTCGGTCGCCGACGTCACAGGCGACGGCGTCGAGGACGTCGTGGTCGAGGTCCGGACCTCGACGTCGGACCGCACCCTGCGCAACGCCGACGGTCGGCTCGACGCGACCGACGGTGCGGCCGGCACGGTCCACCTCGTCGACGGGGCGGGCGGTCGCGTGTCGTCACTGGTGGCCCAGCCCGCGGAGGCGGGGGCAGGGCCGTTCGGCGCGGTCGTCGCAGGGCTGCTGCTCACGGGCACGAGCACTGCGGGCTCCAGCGAGGTCGTGGCGCGTCGCGACGGCCGGCAGATCTGGCGCGCCGCGGTCCCGACCGAGCGGGGTGCGCCGCTGCTGCGCTCGTCACGGGTCGGCCCCGTCGTGGCCACCTCCGGGGTGCTCGTCGGGTCGGTGCGCACCCACCGGGTGGTGCAGCTCGACGCCCGCACCGGAGCCGTCGTCTGGCAGCGCACCTGGGCCGACACGGGACCGCTGCAGCTCCTCGAGTCCGGCGGTGACCTGCTCGTGGGGCTCGGGGGCCTGGGTCGCCTCGAGCGGGTGGCGGCCGCCGACGGCGCGACGGCCTGGCGCACCGGCGACGACCTCGGCGGCGGCGAGCGTCTCGTCGGAGACCTCGACGCCGATGGGATGGCCGACGTCTACGTCCCGGGCCCGCTGGGGTCGACCGCCGTGCTGTCAGGCCGGAGCGGGTCGTCGCTGCACCCCGGTGTGCTCAGCCACCTCACCGCCGACGTCACCGGCGTGGGCGACCTCGACGGCGACGGCCACGGCGACCTCGTCGCGACCCTGGCGGAGGAGAACCCGCAGCAGCAGGTCCTCGGTGGCGGCCCGCCCGTCCCGGACGGGCTGACGGCGCTGTCTGGCCGCACCGCTCAGGTCCTGTGGACGACGGGCGAGCGGCTCAGCGACCTCGCCGTCCTCGCCGCCGATGTCCGGCCCGGGCGCGGCCGCGACGTCGTGCTCCACGACCCCGAGACGGGCCTGCTCGCGCTGCGCGCCGGTCGCACCGGCCTGCTGCTCTGGCAGGTCGACCTCGACGACTAGCCGCGCTTTGCGGCCCGGGGCCTGCGTCGGGTATCGTGGCGGGCTGTTGCGCGGCGCGCCGTCTTGACGCGTGCCCATCGCACACCCCACCCGTCTCACCCGTGCACGAGGGAAGAAGAGCAGGCCCGTGTCCACCTACACCCCGAAGCCCGGCGACATCACGCGCCAGTGGCACGTCATCGACGCCACTGACCTCGTGCTCGGCCGGCTCGCGAGCCAGGCGGCCATCCTGCTGCGCGGCAAGCACAAGCCCTACTACGCGCCGCACCTCGACACCGGCGACTTCGTCGTGGTCATCAACGCCGGCAAGATCCACATGACCGGCAACAAGGCGGAGCAGTCGCGGGTCCACCGCCACTCCGGCTACCCGGGCGGTCTCACGTCCGTCTCCTACGCCTCGGTCCTCGCGACCCGCCCTGAGCGGATCATCGAGAAGGCCATCAAGGGGATGCTCCCGCACAACACGCTGGGCCGGCAGATGCTGTCCAAGCTGAAGGTCTACGCCGGTCCGACCCACCCGCACCAGGCCCAGTCGCCGGTGCCCTACGAGCTGAAGCAGGTCGCGCAGTGACGTCCCCCGCCCTCATCCAGACGGTCGGCCGCCGCAAGGAGGCCATCGTCCGGGTCCGCCTCGTGCCGGGCACCGGTCAGTACAAGCTGAACGGCCGCACCCTCGAGGACTACTTCCCCAACAAGGTCCACCAGCAGCTCATCAACGAGCCGTTCGTGACCCTGGAGAAGGCCGAGCAGTACGACGTCGTCGGCCGCCTGCACGGCGGTGGCATCTCCGGCCAGGCCGGTGCGCTGCGCCTCGCGATCGCCCGCGCGCTCATCGAGATCGAGCCCGACGACCGCCCCGCGCTGAAGAAGGAAGGCTTCCTGACCCGCGACTCGCGGATCAAGGAGCGCAAGAAGTACGGCCTCAAGAAGGCCCGCAAGGCGCCGCAGTACTCCAAGCGCTAACACCAGCCTGTACGCCGAGGCCGGCACCCGTTCCGCGGGTGCCGGCCTCGCGGCGTTCCCGCCCCCCTTGCGTCATAAGTCCTGAGCGTGGGCGTCTCCTGAATTGCTATGACGTTGGGGTGGGCAGGCGGGTCGCCTAGGGTCTGGCGGCATGACGGCAGGGAGCGCGCGGCGACTGTTCGGGACCGACGGGGTGCGTGGGCTCGCGGGCGGCGACGTCCTCACCGCCGACCTCGCGCTGCGGCTGGCCGCCTCCGCGGGCCGCGAGCTCGGCCGCCCCGGGATGCGGGTCGCGATCGGGCGTGACACCCGGCCGAGCGGCCCGATGCTCGCCGCGGCGGCCGCGGCCGGCTTCGCGGCGGTGGGCCTCGACGTGGACCTGCTCGGCGTCGTCCCGACCCCCGCGGTCGCCCACGCCGTCGCGAGCGGCGCCGCCGACCTCGGCCTGGTCGTCAGCGCCAGCCACAACCCGGCGCCCGACAACGGCCTCAAGCTCTTCGGCGCCGGCGGCTACAAGCTGTCCGATGCCGTCGAGGCCACGATCGAGGCGGGCCTCGACACCCCACTGCAGGGCACCGAGATCGGCCACGTGCGGGTGGCCGAGCAGGCCGCCGAGCCCTACCTCGCGCACCTGCTCGCGACCGTCCGTGCGCCGCTGACCGGGCTGAAGGTGGTCGTCGACTGCGCGCAGGGCGCGGCCAGCACGATCGCCCCCGAGGCCTACCGCCGGGCCGGCGCCGACGTCGTCGCGATCTTCGCCGACGGTGACGGCAGCCGCATCAATGACGGCTGCGGCGCGACCCACCTCGAGGCGCTGCAGGCCGCTGTCCTGGCCCACGGAGCGGACCTCGGTCTCGCCCACGACGGGGACGCCGACCGCTGCCTGGCGGTCGACGCGACGGGTGCCGTCGTCGACGGCGACCAGCTGCTCGCGGTCTGCGCGCTGGCGCTGAAGGCCACCGGCGCACTCGCCCACGACACGGTCGTCGCGACCGTCATGAGCAACCTCGGCTTCGCCCAGGCGATGCAGCGCGAGGGCCTCGCCGTCGTGTCGACGGCGGTCGGTGACCGCTACGTGCTGGAGGCGATGCTGGCCGGCGGCTTCTCCGTCGGCGGCGAGCAGAGCGGCCACCTCGTGCTGCTCGACCACGCGACGACCGGCGACGGCGTCCTCACCGGGCTGACCGTGCTGCAGCGGATGGCCGGGACCGGGGCGACCCTCGCCGAGCTCGCCGGCGTCGTCGTCGCGCTGCCGCAGGTCCTCGTCAACGTGCAGGCCGACCGCTCCCGCGCGACCGCGCCCGACGTGGTCGAGGCGGTCGCCAAGGAGGAGGCCGAGCTCGGTGGTGACGGCCGGGTCCTGCTGCGGCCGTCGGGCACCGAGGCGCTCGTGCGCGTCATGGTCGAGGCGCCCACCGACGAGCAGGCCCGGGCGGTGGCGCAGCGGCTCGCCGGAGTCGTCGCGGGATGAAGCGGGCGCTGACCCTCGAGGAGGCCCGCGAGCGAGCCGGCCTGCTCACGGTGTCGGCGTACGACGTGCACCTCGACCTGCGCGACACCGACGGCTTCACCTCCACGACCCGGGTGCGCGTCGACGTCGCGCGTCCCGGGGCGACGACCTTCCTGGAGCTCGACGCCGAACTGGTGTCCATGACCCGCGGCGGCATACCGGTGACCCCGGAGGTCGACGGCAACCGCGTCGTGCTGCGCGAGCTCGCCGCCCACGAGGACGTCGTGGTCGTGGCCCGCTGCCGGTGGAGCACGACGGGCGAGGGGATGCAGCGCAGCACCGACCCGGCCGACGGCGAGGTCTACGTCTACTCCCAGGCCTTCCTCGACGAGGCCCAGCAGCTGCTGGCCTGCTTCGACCAGCCCGACCTCAAGGCGCCGCTGACCCTCACTGTCGACGCGCCGCCGGGGTGGGTGGTCCTGTCGACGACGGCCGCGACGGTCACGGCCCCCGGCCGCCACGAGTTCGCGCCGACGCCGCCGCTCCCGACGTACCTCTTCTGCGTCGCCGCCGGGCCCTGGCACGGGACCACGACGACCCACGACGGCATCGAGCTGTCGGTGTGGTGTCGCCAGTCGGTCGCCTCCGTCCTCGACAGCGCGGAGGTCCTCGACCTCACCGCGCGCTGCCTGGACCTGCAGCAGGAGCTGCTCGGCCGCTACCCCTTCGGCGACCGCTACGCGCAGGTCTTCGCGCCGGACTTCATCGGTGGCGCGATGGAGAACCCCGCGCTGGTGACGCTGTCGGAGGAGCGCTACGTCCCCCGCGGGCGGGTCACCGAGGCGCTGCGGCGCGAGCGCAGCGAGGCCATCGCGCACGAGCTGTCGCACATGTGGTTCGGCGACCTCGTGACGATGCGCTGGTGGGACGACCTGTGGCTCAACGAGGCCTTCGCGGAGCTGATGGGCTACCTCACCTGCGACCGCGCGCTGCCCTTCGACGGCGTGTGGGCCGACTTCGGCCTCACGCGCAAGGCCTGGGGCTACCGCGTGGACTCCTCTCCCACGACGCACCCGGTCGCCGGCGAGGTCGCCGACACCCGCGCCGCCCTGCTCAACTTCGACGGCATCTCCTACGCCAAGGGCGCGTCGGTGCTGCGCCAGCTCGTGGCCTGGGTCGGGGAGGACGCCTTCTTCGCGGGGGTGCGCGAGCACCTCACCGGCCACGCCTGGGGCAATGCCACCCTCGCCGACCTGCTCGCGGCGCTCGAGCGCAGCAGCGGCCGCGACCTCGGCGACTGGGCGCAGCGCTGGCTGCGGACCCCCGGCTTCGCGACGCTGCGGGTCGAGGACGGCGCAGTCCTGCAGGAGGGTGGCGTCCTGCTGCCGCATCGCACGGGCATCGGGGTGTACGACGACACGGCCGGCGCGCTGGTCCTGCGGTCACACGTCGACGTCGACGTCGACGGGCCCCGCACCGAGGTCTCGGGAGTCAGCGGCGCGGCGCTCGTGCTGCCGAACCGGGGCGACCTGACCTTCGCCGCGGTGCGCTTCGACGGGGCCTCGCTCGACGCGCTGCGCCGCAGTCTCGGCACCCTCGCCGACCCGCTCGACCGGGTCGTCGCCTGGGGCGGTCTGTGGGACAGCTGCCGCAATGCCGAGCTGCCGGCGGCCGACTTCGTGGAGGTGGTCATCCGTCACCTCGGCGCGGAGTCCGACCCGGCGCTGGTCCAGACGCTGCTGGCGCAGGCGACGACGGCGGCGGCGCTCTACAGCGCCGACCCGGACCTGCTGACCGACCTGCACGAGGCGGTGCTGCGGCTGCTCGCCCTGCCCGACCTCGACGGCGACCTGCAGCTGGCCCTGCTGCACGGCGCGGCCGAGACGAGCACCGGACCCGAGCCGCTGCTCGGCTGGCTCGACCGTGGCGAGCTGCCGACCGGTGCGGTGCTCGACGCGGACCTGCGCTGGCACCTGCTGCGCGCAGCGGCGGCGGTCGGTGCGGTCGACGAGCAGCGGGTGCTCGCCGAGCTCGCCGCGGACCGCACCGACGCGGGGGAGCGCGGCGCCGGGATGGCCCGGGCAGCGCTCGCCGACCCGGTGGCGAAGGGCACGGTCTGGGAGGAGCTCATGTACAACCCTGCCGTGTCGGCCCCGAAGGTGCGGGCCGTCGGGCCGTCGTTCTGGCAGCCGCACCAGGACCTCGGAGCCTTCGTGGACCGCTACTTCGACGAGCTGCCGGCGGTCTTCGCTGCGCGCTCCGCCGCGGTGGGGCCGGCGCTCGCGCGCCACCTCTACCCGCGCACCGTCGTCGACCAGGAGGTGCTCGACCGCACCGACGGGCTGCTCGCGACCGACCTGCCACCGGCCCTGCGGCGCAGCGTGCTCGAGGTCCGTGACGACCTCGCGCGGGCCGTCGCCGCGCGCGCGTTCGAGCGCTAGAGCTCGAGGGTCGCCGACAGGGCGTCCGCCCACTGCAGATACCCCTTGTCGTTGGGGTGGAAGCCGTCGGCGTAGAGGCCCTTGTACGGCGGACCCGTGAACGCCCACAGGTCCGCGACCCGCAACCCGTGCGCCGCCGCCTGCTCGCGCACCCGCGCGTTGACCAGCTCCGTCTTGCGCTCGAAGACGCCCCGCGCCGTCGTCGACACGACCGCTCCCGCCGGCAGCGCGTGGCACAGGTCGTCGACGTCGCGGAGCCACTGCTCGCGGCGGGTCTTCAGCGCGTCGTTGCCGCCGACCACCGCGGTGAGCAGGTCCGGCTGCAGCTCCAGGCCGAGCGGCAGCTGCACATCCACGACCTCCCGGGTGCGCGCCCCCGACCGCGACAGGTTGAGGACCCGCCACGGCTCGCCGGTCGACGCGCGCAGCCGCTCGAGGACGAGCCCGACGTAGCCCCGGTCGTGCGCAGACGCCCCGACGCCCTGGGCCGCGCTGTCGCCGAGCGCCACCCACAGCGGGCCCTCGGTGGCCATCGCCGCCTCGTTGGCAGCGGCCCAGTCGAGCGCGTAGGCGCCGACCTGCTGCAGGCTCCTGCGAAACAGCCGCTGGACGAGGACCATGGGGTCAGACGGAACCAGATGGGGACGGGTGGCGTCCAACGCGGCACGACGACGACGGGGGTACGACGGTGACGCTCGCCGAGCTGGTGCACGGACGCAGGGCCGCGATCGTGGCGACCGCCGCCGCGGTCTCCGCCACGGTCGCCGTGACTGCGGTCCTCGCCGCGGGCGGTGACGACGCTCCGGCACCGCGCACGGGTGACAGCCTGGGCTCGGAGCCGACCGCCGAGCCGACGGTCGACCCGACGGTCGAGGCCAGTCCCGAGCCGTCGGCTGAGCCGAGCGCGCAGACGTCGGAAGCCGTGGAGCCCGCGGGGACCGCCGCCGGTGACGACCGCCGCGACGCGCCACGCCCGACCGCGTCGCCTACCCCAGAGGAGACAGAGGGCTACTTCGGGTGCCCCGGGCCGGTCCCCCCGACCGAGCCCGCGCAGCGCCAGGCCTCGAGCCACCCCGAGTCGGTGAGCCCCTCGCCCTCGCCGACCGACACGACCGTCGAGCCGACCGAGCCCGCGCCGCCGACGGCGTCGGCGAGCTCCACCGCCGACCCGGAGCAGACCGTCACCCCCTCGCCCAGCGGCAGCGCCTTCACGGGCACCGTCGTCTGCGGCCGACCGATGCGGCGTGACGGCGACCTGCTCGTGCCCGAGGTCCGGCCCGGCAGCGACGACGACCTGCCGCGCCCCGACGTGACCGGGCTCGACCCGCGCGAGCGCGCGGCCCTGGCCCGGCTCTGGACGCAGGCCGCCCGCGGTGAGCTCGCCTCCGTGCCGGCCTTCCACGACCTCGCCCTCGTGCTGTCTGCCCTCGGCGCGCCGCTCGACCTGGTCGCCCGGGCGACCCAGGCCGCGCTCGACGAGGTCGACCACACCCGCAGGGCCTTCGCCATCGCCGGGGCCTATGCCGGCGAGCCCGTCGAGGGCGGTGCGGTCCCGGGGCTCCTCGGCCGGCGCATCGGGCAGGCCAGCACGCCGCGCGCGGCACTGACCCGGCTCGCGGTCGAGGCCCTGGCCGACGGCTGCTGGCACGAGGGCGCGATGGCGGCGATCCTCCGGCTCGCCGCCGACACCGCCGACGACCCGGCGCTGCGCGCGAGCCTCGACGTCATCGCGACCGACGAGGCCGGCCACGCCGTCCTGTCGCTCGACCTGCTGGCCTGGTGCCTGTCGGTCGGCGACAGCCGGCTGCGCAACCGCATCGCGAAGGAGCTCGCTGCGCTGCCGCGCGAGGTGCCCTCGATGACCGACCGGGACGCCGACCCGGAGGTGCTCGCCCGCCACGGCTGGCCCACGTCGTACGACGTGGAGCGCGTCGTCGCGGCGCACCGCCTCGCAGTCGTCGCCCGGGTCGAGGGCCTGCTGGTCTAGCCGGCCGTCTGGTCGAGCCAGGCCGCGCGCAGGTCGTCGGGAACCGGCGTGGGCCCTGCGCTGTCGACGAGCACGTAGGTCGTCGTCACCGTGCAGCACAGGCGGTCCGCGACGCGCACGTGGAAGCGGACGGCGAAGCTGCTCGTGCCGACCCGCGCACACTCGGCGTCGACGGTCACCGCGTCACCCCAGCGGGCCGGCGCCGACCAGGCCAGCTCGCTGCCCACGACGCGGGTGTCGAGGCCGCGCTCGAGCACGCTCTCGTACGGCGTGCCGCGGACCGCGAGCCAGCCGCTCACGGCCTCGTCGCACCACGCGAGGTAGTGGCTGTTGAACGCGATGCCCTGCTGGTCGCACTCGATGTAGCGGACCGGCGCGCTCCAGACCTCCTGCACGGCGCGAGTCTGGCACGCACCGGGTAGGTAACCTCTGACCCATGTGCGGCATCGTCGGGTACGTCGGAAGCCAGCCCGCTGTCGACGTCATCGTCGACGGCCTGCGGCGGCTGGAGTACCGCGGCTACGACAGCGCGGGCGTCGCGGTGCTCGACGGCGGGGCGCTGCACGTCGAGCGCAAGGCCGGCAAGCTCGCCAACCTCGAGAAGGTCCTCGGCGAGACGACCATGCCGGGCACCCTCGGCATCGGGCACACCCGCTGGGCGACCCACGGCCCGCCGACCGACCGCAACGCCCACCCCCACGTCGACTGCGCCGGCAAGGTCGCCGTCGTGCACAACGGCACCATCGAGAACTACGAGACGCTCGTCGCCGGGCTCGAGGCGCGCGGCCACGAGCGGCGCAGCGACACCGACACCGAGGTCGTCGCGCACCTGCTCGAGGAGCGCTACGCCGGCGACCTCGCCGAGGCGGTGCGCAGCGTCTGCCGCGACCTCGAGGGCAGCTTCGTCCTGGTCGTGAGCCACGCCGACGAGCCCGACGTCGTGGTCGGCGCCCGCCGCAACCTGCCGCTGGTCGCGGGGGTCGGCGTCGGGGAGAACTTCCTGTGCAGCGACGTCACCGGCTTCATCGCCCACACCCGCGACGCGCTCGTCATCGACCAGGACCAGGTCGTCGAGCTGCGGCGTGACCGCATCACCGTCACCGACCTGCACGGCACCGTCGTCACGCCGGACGAGATGCACGTCGACTGGGACACCACCGCCGCCGAGAAGGGCGGCTACGCGCACTTCATGCTCAAGGAGATCGAGGAGCAGCCGCAGGCGGTCCGCGAGACCCTCGGTGGCCGGCTCACCGAGGGCGGCAGCATCCACCTCGACGAGATCGCGCTGTCCGACGAGGACGTGCGCTCCGTCGAGCAGGTCGTCATCATCGCGTGCGGCTCGAGCTACCACTCCGGCATGGTCGGCAAGTACGCCATCGAGCGCTGGTGCCGCGTGCCGGTCCACGTCGAGCTGGCCAGCGAGTTCCGCTACCGCGACCCGGTCGTCGGCCGCAGCACCCTCGTCGTCGCCGTGTCGCAGTCCGGGGAGACCGCGGACACCCTCGAGGCCGTCCGGCACGCGCGCTCGCAGAAGGCGTGGGTCCTCGCGGTCACCAACACCGTCGGCTCCTCGATCGCCCGCGAGGCCGACGCAGTGCTCTACACCCGCGGCGGACCCGAGGTCGCGGTCGCGTCGACGAAGGCCGTCATCACCCAGATCACGGCGATGTACCTCGTCGGCCTCTACCTCGCGCAGGTCCGCGGCACCCGCGACCCCGACGAGGTCCGCGCTCACCTGCGCGACCTCGCCGAGATCCCCGACCTGCTCGTCGAGACGCTGTCGCGGATGGACACCGTCCGGGAGATCGCGCGCGAGATCGCCCACGAGGAGCGGGTCCTCTTCCTCGGCCGCCACGTCGGCTACCCGATGGCGCTGGAGGGCGCGCTCAAGCTCAAGGAGCTCGCCTACGTCTCCGCCGAGGGCTTCAGCGCCGGCGAGATCAAGCACGGCCCGATCGCGCTCGTCACGGACGGCACGCCCGTGGTCGTCGTCGCGACCCGCCACGCGCTGCAGGCCAAGCTCGTCAACAACGTGCAGGAGGTCCGCGCCCGCGGCGCCCGCACCATCGTCATCGCAACCGACGGCGACGAGAGCGTGACGCCCTACGCCGACCACATCATCCGGCTGCCCGACACCAAGTCGCTGCTCTCGCCGCTGCTCACCATCGTCCCGATGCAGGTCCTGTCGGCCGAGGTCGCGATGGCCCGCGGTCTCGACGTCGACCAGCCCCGCAACCTCGCCAAGTCCGTCACCGTCGAGTAGCGATCCGGCGTCACCGCCGCCGTGCCGCCGCCGCCGACCGGCCGTGATCAACAGGTGGTCTGCACGCGACCCGCCGGCGTGTCCCGTGCAGATCGCCTGGTGATCTCGCTGGGTCGCCCGGGAGCGGCTGGGCTCCGGCATCGCCTAGGTTTCGTGGCAGCCGACCACCCGCGATCGAGGAGGGCTCATGACGCCGCAGGCGCAGCCCGTGCTCGACCGGCCGTGCGGCCCCGGGCCGTCGGCCCCGGGCGAGTAGTCGGATGGCGATCGTCGGTGTCGGCGTGGACGTGGTCGACGTGGCCCGCTTCGCGCGCTCGCTCGAGCGCACGCCCGGGCTGCGCAGGAGGCTGTTCACCGAGGCGGAGCACCAGGTGACCCAGGTGGCCTCGCTGGCGGCGCGCTTCGCCGCGAAGGAGGCCGTCGCGAAAGCGCTCGGGGCCCCGGGTGGGTTGCGCTGGGTCGACGCCGAGGTCGTCCGGGAGGGGTCGGGCCGGCCACGCCTGGCGGTCCACGGCGGGGTCGCCGCCGAGGCCGCGTCGCAGGGGATCACGACCTGGCACCTGTCGCTGTCGCACGACGGCGGCGTCGCCACCGCCGTCGTCGTGGCCGAGTCATGACGGCCAGGTCCGCGCGAGCCGCCGACACCGGAGCCGCGTCGTGAGGGTTACCCACACCGTCGCGCAGGTGCGGGCGGCCGAGGACGCGCTGCGCGCCACCCTGCCGCCGGGCACCCTCATGCAGCGGGCCGCGACCGGCCTCGCCGTCGAGACCGCTCGCTTCCTCGCGGGCAGGGTCTACGGCGCCCGCGTGCACCTGCTGGTCGGCGGAGGAGACAACGGCGCGGACGCTCTGTGGGCGGGCGCCCTGCTCGGAGGGCGGGGAGCGCAGGTCACTGCGACCGTGGTCGGCACCCAGCGTGACGAGGCCGCCCTAGCGGCCTTCGCGCGGGTCGGCGGGCGCCTCGTGCCGCACCCGCCGCGCGACCCCGACGCGGTCCTCGACGGGCTCGTCGGCATCGGTGGGACAGGCCCGTTGCGCGACCAGGCCGCCGAGCTGGTCCGCGACCTCGACC
The DNA here is from genome assembly GCA_030697205.1 of Mycobacteriales bacterium. Taxonomy (NCBI): domain Bacteria; kingdom Bacillati; phylum Actinomycetota; class Actinomycetes; order Mycobacteriales; species Mycobacteriales bacterium. Next base: position 69,821 of record JAUYQP010000042.1, on the reverse strand, counting down.
CGTCCCGCACCATCGCGGTCGACGTCCCGTCCGGGGTCGACGCCGACACCGGCGTCGTCGCGGGCGAGGCGGTGCGCTCCGTTCTCACCGTGACCTTCGGGACCCTCAAGCCGGGCCTGCTCGTCGGGGCGGGTCGCGACCACGCCGGCGAGGTGCAGCTCGTCGACATCGGGCTGGGCCCGTGGCTGCCGGAGCCCACGGTCCGGGTCGTCGAGGGCAGTGACGTGCCCGGTCTGCCCGAGGGCAGCGCCCACGACAAGTACACCCGCGGGGTCGTGGGGGTCGTGGCAGGCAGCCCGAGCTACACCGGTGCGGCCGTGCTGGCGGTCGGCGGGGCGGTCCGTGCCGGAGCCGGGATGGTGCGCTTCGCGGGCGCGACCCACAGCGCCGAGCAGGTCCGGACCCGCTGGCCCGAGGCGGTGGTCACCGAGGCCGAGGGCACAGCAGTCGTCGACGCAGGACGGGTCCAGGCCTGGGTGGTCGGCCCCGGACTCGGCACCGGGGCGACGGCCGCAGAGGCTGTCGAGGCGGTGCTCGCCTCCGGCGTACCCGTGCTCGTCGACGCCGACGCGCTCACCGTGCTGGCTCAGCACCCGCAATGGGTCCGGGACCGCAGCGCCCCGACGGTGCTGACACCGCACGACCGGGAGGCGGCGCGGTTCGGCCGCGAGGTCGGACCGGACCGCCTCGCGGCAGCGCGCGCCCTGGCCGAGGACCTCGGCTGCACCGTGCTGCTCAAGGGCGCGGCGACCGTCGTCACCGGGCCCGGGGGCACCTGGGTCAACGCGACCGGCACGACTCACCTCGCGACGGCCGGCACCGGCGACGTGCTGGCGGGCGGGATCGGCACCCTGCTCGCGCGGGGTCTGGAGCTCGGGCTCGCGGCCGCGGTCGGGGCGCACCTGCACGGCCTGGCGGGCCAGCTGTCCGGCGGTGCAGGCACGACCAGCGCGAGCCGGGTGCTCGAGGCCTGGCCCGACGCGGTGGCGCTGGCGCGGACTGGGAGGATCAGGGAGTGAGGAGCTGCGCCCAGATCGACCTCGACGCGATCGCGGCCAACACGCGTGCCCTCGACGAGCGGGCCGGCAGCGCGTCGGTGATGGCCGTGGTCAAGGCCGACGGCTACGGCCACGGGCTGGTGCCGTCGGCCCGGGCGGCGCTCGCCGGTGGGGCCGCCTGGCTCGGCGTGGCCTTCCTCGAGGAGGCGGCGGCGCTGCGGGCGGCAGGCATCGATGCGCCGCTGCTCGCCTGGCTCTTCAGCCCCGACGAGGACCTCGCGCCGGCGGTCGCCACCGGCGTGGACCTCGGCATCTACAGCGTGGCCGAGCTCGCGCGGGCAGCCGCGGCGGTCACGGGCCGCGCGGCCCGCCTGCACCTCAAGGTCGACACCGGCCTGTCCCGCGGTGGCGCGACCGCGACCGACTGGCCCGACCTGTGCGCCGCGGCCGCGAACGCAGAGGCTGCCGGCACCGTCGAGGTGGTCGGCGTGTGGAGCCACTTCACCCACGCCGACGACCCCGGCCACCCGACCTGCGAGCGGCAGGTCCGGGAGTTCCGCGAGGCCCTCGAGGTCGCCGACCGCGCGGGCCTGCGGCCGACGGTCCGCCACCTCGCCAACTCCGCGGCGACCCTCACCGCGCCGCAGACCCACTTCGACCTGGTGCGCCCCGGCATCGCCGTCTACGGCGTGACGCCGGTGCCGCAGCTCGGCGGGCCGGAGGTCTTCGGCCTGCGCCCGGCGATGACGCTGTCCAGCACGGTGGCGCTGACCAAGCGGGTGCCCGAGGGCTCCGGCGTGAGCTACCTCCATCGCTACACCACCGAGCACGAGACGACCCTCGCCCTGGTGCCGCTCGGTTACGCCGACGGGGTGCCGCGGGCCGCGACCAACCTCGCGCAGGTGCTCGTCGGTGGCCGGCGCCGACGGATCGCCGGCACGGTCTGCATGGACCAGTTCCTCGTCGACGTCGACGACGACGCGGTGGTCGCCGGCGACGAGGTGCTGCTCTTCGGCCCCGGCGACCGGGGCGAGCCGACCGCGCAGGAGTGGGCCGAGGCGATCGGCACGATCGGCTACGAGGTCGTGACCCGGGTGGGGGCCCGGGTGCCGCGCACCTACACCGGCGTCTGGGAGGCTGGGGCATGAGCAGGAGCCGCTCCGCCGGGCTCGTCGGCGCAGTCGCGGGGGCCGTCGCGGTCGGCGCCGCCGCGGGCCTCGCCGCCGAGCGCTACGCCGTCGGCCGCACCCGGCTGCGCCCCGACCCGGAGGCCCGCGAGGCCTTCGGCGAGCTGCCCGCCGACCGCGTCCTCACGGTCACCGCCGACGACGGGGTGGCGCTGCACGTTGAGGAGGTCGGCCCCGCCGACGCCGCGCTGACGGTCGTCTTCTGCCACGGCTACACCCAAGAGCTCGCGGTCTGGCACTACCAGCGCCAGGCGCTCGCACAGGACCTTCCGGGCAAGCTGGTCTTCTGGGACCAGCGCTCCCACGGCCGCTCGGGCCGCAGCACCCCGGAGCGCGCGACCATCGACCAGCTCGGGCTCGACCTGCGGGCCGTCCTCGACGCGACCGCCCCGAGGGGCCGCGTCGTCCTGGTCGGCCACTCCATGGGCGGCATGACGATCATGGCGCTCGCCGACAGCCACCCCGAGCTGTTCGGCGAGCGGGTCGTCGGCGTCGCGCTGCTGTCGACGAGCACCGGCAAGCTCGCCCAAGCCGCCTTCGGCCTGCCTGCGGTCGTCACGCCGGTCGGCACCCGAGTGCTGCCCTGGCTCACCCGCGGCATCCGCAAGCAGCCGAAGGTCTTCGAGCGCGGCCGCCGGCTCGGCACCGACCTCGCCTTCCTCGCCACCCGCCGCTACGCCTTCGGGGCCAAGGACGTCAGCCCGGCGCTGGTGGAGTTCGTCGAGCGGATGACCGCCGCGACGCCGGTCGACGTGATCGCGGAGTTCTACGACACCTTCGTCGGCCACGACAAGCTCTCCGCGCTCGGTGTCCTCGGCGATGTCGAGACCCTGGTGCTCGTCGGCAGCAAGGACCTCGTCACGCCGCCGGACCACTCCAGCGTCATGGTCGACGCCGTGCCCGACGCGCAGCTCGTCGTCGTGGAGGGCGCCGGCCACATGGTGCAGCTCGAGCGCGCCCCGCTCGTCACGCTCCACCTGCGCGCGCTCGTGCGGCGCGCGACCCGCCCGGTCTCCCGCACCGCGTGAGCGCCCACCCCGCCGTGCTCCCGACCGACGAGCTGGAGCAGCTCCACGAGCGGTGCCGGGGCTGCACCGCCTGCCCGGAGCTCGTCGCGACCCGCAGCCGCGTCGTCGTCGGCGACGTCAACGAGGGCGCCCGGCTGGTCGTGCTCGGGGAGGCGCCCGGCGCGCAGGAGGACCTGACCGGGCGGCCGTTCGTGGGACGCAGCGGTCAGCTGCTCGACCGGCTGCTCGGCGAGGCCGGCCTGCCCCGCGACGGGCTCCACGTCCTCAACAGCGTCAAGTGCCGCCCGCCGGGCAACCGCCCACCCACCCGTGCCGAGACCGCCGCGTGCCGGCCGTGGCTAACGACCCAGCTCGCGCTGCTGCGGCCCGAGCTCGTCGTCGCACTCGGCCTGTCGGCGACCCGGTGGTTCCTCGGACCGACCGCCCTCGGGCCGGTCCGCGGCCGGGTCCACGACGCTGACGTCGAGGGAGTCGGGCCGCTGCGGGTGCTGCCGACCTGGCACCCCAGTGGGGCGCTGCGGGGTGGCCCGGCGGGCGAGCCGCTGCGCGAGCTCGCCGCCGACCTGCGCAGGGCCGCGCTCGCGCTCGAGGGGACGCCCGCCCGGTGAGCGCAGCGTCGTACTCCCTGCCCCTGCCCGAGGACACCCGGGCCCTCGGCGCGGCCCTCGCCGCGCTGCTGCGCCCTGGCGACCTCGTCGTCCTCACCGGGCCGCTCGGGGCGGGCAAGACCGCCCTCACGCAGGGCATCGGTGACGGGCTCGGCATCACGGGCGTAACGAGCCCGACCTTCGTCATCGCCCGCGAGCACCACGCGGGGCGGCTGCCGCTCGTGCACGTCGACGCCTACCGCCTCGGCTCAGCGCTCGAGCTCGACGACCTCGACCTCGACAGCGCCCTGGAGGACTGCGTCACGGTGGTCGAGTGGGGTGAGGGCCTGGCGGAGCGGCTCGCCGACTCGTGGCTCGAGGTGCGCCTGGCTCGCGGTGGGGGAGGCGACGACGAACGCGTCGCGCGCCTCGACGGGCGGGGCCCGCGGTGGCGCGACGTCGCGCTCGACGTGCTGCTCGAGTCACCGCCCGCCCGGTCGTCGGGCTGGTCGCCGGCACAGCCCTAATCCGGACAAATTGGCCCGGCGGGGCGCATCCGGGGCGTGGTGCGCCGGGCTCGCTGTGCACGCGCACTGCATCACAGATGTACTACGAGGCGCCCGGTGGGTTGCTCTTTCGGCCGTGTTGCGGTGTGGTCTGTGAGCGCGCCCACAGCGCGCACACGACGATGACGTCAGGAGCACACATGCACAAGACGAGGTGGGTGGCCCTCATGGCCGTGCTGGCGCTGGGCGCGGCGGCCTGCGGGGAGAGCGGCGACGGCACGGCCACCCCTAGCGGAGGCGCGTCGACGGGCGGGTCGACCGAGACGTTCAAGATCGGTGTCTTCGGGCCCGAGCAGATCCCCCAGGGCGAGGACGTCCGCGACGGCGCGCTGTTGGCGGCCGAGGAGCTCAACGCCAAGGGCGAGGGCCCGAAGGTCGAGATCGTCTTCTGCGACTCCGAGGCCAAGCCCGACAAGGCGGTCGCCTGCATCACCAAGTTCGCGCAGCAGGACCAGGTCCAGGCCATCTCCGGCGGCTTCTCCACAGCCGAGACGCTTGCCGTCCTCGACACCGTCAAGCGCGCGAAGATCCCGTACGTCTCGGCCGGCGCAGCCGCCCCCGACGTGGTCAAGGGCGTCGACTCCACCGGTCCCGGCAAGTACATCTTCCGCATCGGCCCGGTCAACTCGACCAACCTCGCCGCGGACATGTGCCTCACCGCCGTCACCAAGCTGCCGAAGCTCGGCTTCACGAAGTTCGCCATCCTGCACGAGGACGCCGCCTTCGCGATCCCGCTGGTGAAGTTCCTGCAGGCCTGCCTGGCGTCGCCGAGCGCGGCGACCAAGGGCGCCATCCCCGTCGACAAGGGCGTGGAGCTGGTGGGCACGGAGAAGTTCACGCCGAGCGCCACCCGCTTCGAGGCGCCCTTCAAGAGCTTCACCGACAAGGGCGCCAACTTCGTGCTCGAGGTGAGCTCCACCCAGGTCGGCATCCAGCTGGGCAAGGCGTGGGCGGACCTCAAGCCGAACTTCGCCATGGGCGGCATCAACGTGGCCGGCCAGTCCTCCGCGTACTTCGACGTCACCAAGGCCGTCGGCCAGCTCAACGGCCCGGCCGGCGCCGTGCGCGCCCCCGTGTCGGAGAAGACGATCCCGTTCTTCGACGCCTTCCAGGGCAAGTTCAAGCGCGACCCGCTCTACAACGGCGTGGCCACCTACGACGGCATCTACACGCTGCACGAGGCGGCGGTGCGCGCCGGCGGCCTCGGTGCCGACGCCCTCGTCACGGAGCTGGAGAAGACCGACCGCATCGGGGCCTCGGGCGTCGAGAAGTTCAACGAGCAGCACGACGTGATCTACAGCGCGACCGACCCGACGAAGGGCCTGTCGCTGCTGTACTTCCAGTACCAGGAGGACGGCTCCAAGAAGATCGTCTTCCCGGAGGCGCTCGCGGAGGGCAACACCTACAAGCTCCCGCCGTTCGTCAAGCTCGGCTAGAGCTCTCCCACGCCGGTCGGGTCCGGCGGCGGGCGCTCTGCTGAGCGCCGCGCCGTCGGACCCGCTCCGCGCCCCTCTCGCCGGACTCCAGAAGGAGGCACGTGGACGTCCTCGTCCAAGGAGCACTCACCAGCGCCACCATCGCGCTGGTCGCCCTCGGGTTCTCCCTCGTCTACGGCGTAGGCGGGATCGTCAACCTCGCGCACGGCTCGTTCTTCATGATCGGCGCGTACAGCGCCTACGCCGCGTCGGACGCGGGCGCACCGCTGCTCCTCGCCGCGCTGGTGGGCGTCGCCGCGGCGATGGTCGCCGGGGTGCTGCTGGACCGGCTGGTCATCGCGCCCATCCGCCACCAGGAGGTCGCCGTCCTCATCGCCACGCTGGCGGTCGCGATCCTCGTGCAGTCGGCAGTGCAGTTCTTCTACGGCGGGCTCGAGCGCCAGCTGCCAGGCTTCGTCGACGGCCGGGTGAGCGTGCTCGGCGTGGGCCTGCGCCAGACCGAGCTGCTCGCCGGCGTCGCCGCTCTCGTGACCATCGTGGTCGTGCTCCTCGTCCTCACCCGCTCGCCCGCGGGTCGCATGGTCCGGGCGGTCGCCGAGGACGAGGAGGCGGCGGTGCTCGTCGGGGTGCGCCCCGAGCGCGTGACCCTCTACGTCCTCGCGATCGGCGCCGGGCTCGCCGGCCTCGCCGGCGTGCTCGTGGCCCCCTACGGCGTCCTCACGCCGACGATGTGGCTGCTGCCGCTCACCCAGGCCTTCGCGATCGTGATCCTCGGCGGTCTCGGCAGCATCCAGGGCACGGTGCTCGCCTCCGTGGTGATCGGCTTCCTCGACCGCTTCGTCGCCTTCAACGTCAAGGACGGCGGGATCAAGATCGGCCTCGTGACGGTGGCCGTCATCCTCGCGACCCTCGTGCTCCGGCCGCAGGGCCTGCTGGGGAAGGTGGCCAGGTGACGACGACGGAGCAGGCCGCCCCCGCTGCGGACGCCCCCCGCCGGGCTCCCGCAGGCAGCAGCCGACGGCTGCGTCCCACGCCCAACGTGGTCCTGCTGCTGCTCATCCCCGTCGTGCTCCTCTACCTGCCGCGGTTCGTCGCGAACACCACGCTGCTGCAGGCGATCTCGGTCGCGACGGTCTTCGTGATGTTCGCGGCCAGCTGGGACATCCTGTCCGGCTACACCGGCCAGGTGAACTTCGGCCACGCCGCCTTCATCGGCACCGGCGCCTACACCGTGGCGCTGTTCAGCAAGTACCAGCCCGACGTGCCCAACGAGGTCGCGCTGCTGGCTGGCGTCGGCACGGCTGCCGCACTCGGCGTCGCGATCGGCGTCCCCTGTCTGCGGCTCAAGGGCCCCTACCTCGCGCTCGCCACGCTGTCGGTCGCCGGCGCCCTGGTGCAGTTCACCTTCATCTACAAGGAGCAGCTCGGCGGCGAGGACGGCATCGCCGGCGTGAAGAACGTGCAGGACGGCGCCGTTACCGGACCGGTCGGGGAGGGGCTGGCGAAGCTCGTGCTCGGCCCGCTGACCTACGCCGGCAAGGGCGGCTTCGACCAGTACATCTACGTCAGCTACTTCGTGGCGCTCGTCGCCATGGTGCTCGTCGTCGGTGGGCTGATGCTGCTCGGATACGGCAAGCGGGGCCTCGTGCTGCGCTCGATCCAGCAGGACGAGCTCGCGGCGGAGGCGGCCGGTGTGCCCCTGACCCGCTACAAGCTCGCGGCCTTCGTGCTCTCGGCAGCCTGCGCCGGCTTCGGCGGCGGCATCTACGCCCAGATCCGCGGCACTGTGGCGCTCGACCTGCTCGGCGTCGACCTCAGCCTGCTCATCATCATCATCGCGGCCTTCGGGGGCGCGGGCTCGATCATCGGGCCGGCATTGGGGGCCTACGCCGTGATCCTGCTCCAGAACTACTACCTGGACCGGGCGTCCGACGTCTTCGTCGAGCACCCGGAGCTCAAGCTCGGGAGCTTCGCGCTGCTGCTCATCGTGGTGCTCATCGTGGCGCCGCGCGGACTCGTCCCTCCGCTCCTGCAGCGGTTGTCCGGCCGCGGCAGCCCGTCCCGCGCCGCGGGCGCAGCCCTGACGGAGTCACCATGACCGCGTTGCTCGAGGCCCAGGCCGTCACCCGCCGCTTCGGGGGTCTGACCGCGGTCAACGAGGTCAGCTTCTCCGTGGAGCAGGGCTCAGCGGTTGGCCTGATCGGCGCCAACGGCGCCGGCAAGACGACGCTGTTCAACTGCCTCACCGGGTTCGACAAGCCGACCAGCGGTGACGTCCGGCTGCGCGGCAAGAGCCTGCTCAAGCTGCCGCGTCACAAGGTGGTCGGCAACGGCGTTGCCCGCACCTTCCAGATCGTCAAGCCGTTCCCGGACTTGCCGGTGCTGGCCAACGTCATGGTCCCGCTCATCGTGCGCCGCACCAAGGGCGACGTGAAGGCCGAGGCCATGGCGGTGCTGCAGCGGGTGGGGCTCGCGCACCGCGCCGCGTCCCCGAGCTCCCAGCTGTCCGAGGGCGACCTCAAGCGCCTCGAGATGGCCCGGGCGCTGGCCACCGGCCCGGAGCTGCTGCTGCTCGACGAGCCCTTCGCAGGCCTGTCGACCAACGAGATCGGGGTCCTGTCCGACACGATCCGCCAGCTCAAGGACGACGGCGTCACCCTGGTCATCGTCGAGCACAAGATCGGCTCGCTGCTGGCGCTCGTCGACAGGGTCATCGCGATGGACCAGGGCCGGGTCATCGCCGACGGCGAGCCCGAGGTCGTCCTGCGCGACCCCGCCGTCGTGCGCGCCTACCTCGGCGGCGACCCCGACGCCAACTCTGACAGCACGGAGGGCACCGACGGTGAGTGACGGACTGCGTGAGCGCGTGCTGGAGGTGAAGGACCTCAAGGTGTCGTTCGGCAAGGCGCAGGTCCTCGACGGCGTGTCCTTCCACGTCGACAGGGGCGAGACCGTGGCCGTCGTCGGGCCCAACGGTGCGGGCAAGACCACCCTGCTGCGCGCGCTGTCCCGGCTCAACACCTGCACCGGCAGCGTGGAGTTCGACGGCCGCCCGCTCGCGAAGAGGCCCTACGACGTCGTCATGTCCGGGCTGGTCCACACGCCCGAGCGTCGCCGGCTGTTCCCGGGGCTCACCATCCGCGACAACCTCGAACTCGGTGCGCGGCGGCTGCGCAAGCAGCCCAACACCCGGGCCGAGGACCTCGAGCGCGTCTACGCGCTGTTCCCCAAGCTGAAGGAGCGCGCCGGGCAGACGGCCGGCACCCTGTCCGGCGGTGAGCAGCAGCAGTGCGCGATCGGCCGTTCGCTCATGGGGCGCCCGACCCTGCTGCTCCTCGACGAGCCCACACTCGGGCTGTCGGTGGGCGTCAAGGAAGCGATCATCGCCGGCATCCAGAGCATCCAGGAGTCGGGCACCACGATGCTGCTCGTCGAACAGGACGTGTCCTTCGCGTTCCGGTGCGCCGAGCGGGTGATCGTCCTCGAGCACGGCCGGGTGGCCCGCGAGGGCCCGACGGCCCAGATCGCCGCCGACCCCTACGTCAAGCAGGCCTACCTCGGCGTGGCCTGACCCCGACCGTGAGCCCTAGATTCGCCCTGACCCGCACCGAACGAGGAGTGACATGTCGCTGACCATCGCGAGCATCCTGGCGGAGTCCGCCGTCCGCCACGCCGACCGCACCGCGGTCGTCCTCGGCGACCTGCGGCTCACCTACGCCCAGCTCTGGGGCCACGCCAAGCAGTACGCCCAGGTCCTGCGCGACCGGGGCGTCGGCCCCGGCGACAAGGTCGCGCTGCTGCTGCCCAACACGCCGCACTTCCCGCTCGCCTACTTCGGGACGCTCGCGCTCGGCGCGGTCGCGGTGCCGGTGCACGCTCTGCTCAAGGCCGAGGAGATCGAGTACGTCCTCACCGACTCCGGTGCGAAGGCGCTGGTGTGCGCCGCCCCGCTGCTCGGCGAGGGCGCCAAGGGCGCGGAGCTCGCCGGCGTACCCGTCCTGGCTGTCATGGACGGGGGCGACGCGACGATCGAGCGCATCGACAACCTGGCCTTCGAGGTGCAGCCGATCGCGGCGGTCGAGCCGCGCGAGCCCGAGGACACCGCGGTGATCCTCTACACGAGCGGCACCACGGGCAAGCCCAAGGGCGCCGAGATCACCCATCTCAACGTGACGATGAACGTCGTCGCCTCGGCCATGCACTCCTTCGACATCGACGAGAACGACGTCGTGCTCGGCTGCCTGCCGCTGTTCCACACCTTCGGCCAGACCTGCTGCATGAACACCGCCTTCTACGTCGGCGCGACCGTCGTGCTGCTCCCGCGCTTCGACGGCGCGCAGGCCCTCGACCTGCTGGTCAAGGAGAAGTGCACGATCTTCATGGGCGTGCCGACGATGTACATCGGCCTGCTCGAGGCCGCCAAGACCTCCGAGGCCCGTCCGCAGCTGAAGTCCGCGCTGTCCGGTGGCGCGGCCCTGCCGGTGGCGGTGCTCGAGCGCTTCGCCGAGGTCTTCGGTACCCAGGTGCTCGAGGGCTACGGCCTCACCGAGACCTCGCCGGTCGCGACCTTCAACCAGGTCGGCTTCGAGCCGCGCCCGGGCACCGTGGGCAAGCAGATCTGGGGCGTCGAGGTCGAGGTCGCGAAGGCCGAGATCGACGACCGCATCGAGCTGCTGCCGACCGGCGAGCTCGGCGAGATCGTCGTGCGCGGCCACAACGTCTTCAAGGGCTACCTCAACAAGCCCGAGGCGACCGCGGCCGCGATCGTCGACGGGTGGTTCCGCACCGGCGACCTCGGCACCAAGGACGCCGAGGGCTACGTCACCATCGTCGACCGCAAGAAGGACATGGTCATCCGCGGCGGCTACAACGTCTACCCGCGCGACGTCGAGGAGGTCCTCGGGCGGCACCCGGCGGTGGCCCAGGTCGCCGTCATCGGGCTGCCCGACCCGCAGTACGGCGAGGAGGTCTGCGCCGTCGTCGTGCTGGACCCCGCGGGCGGGGAGCTCACCGAGGCCGACCTGGTGGCCTGGTCGAAGGAGAAGCTCGCGGCCTACAAGTACCCTCGGAGGGTCTTCTTCACCGACGCCTTCCCGCTCGGGCCGTCGGGGAAGGTGCTCAAGCGCGAGCTCGTCGCGCACTACAAGGAGAACAGTTCTTGAGGCTCGCCCCCCTCCTGCTTGCCCTCCCGCTGCTGCTCACCGCCTGCAGCAGCGAGGACCCCACCACCCCGGAGCCGACTGCCCTCGCGACGTCGGGTGACGACGACTGCGATCAGTTCGTCAACGCGACCGAGATCCCCGAGCGCTGCGTCCCCAACCAGGTCACGGCCAAGCCCGAGGTGCCGAAGGGCCGCTATCCCGCCACCTCCGCGGAGATCGCGGCCGTCACCCTCGAGGCCGAGGCCGGTGACCTCGCGCGCGGCGGCAACGACGCCGACCCGACCCTGACCACCCAGACCTTCCGGGTGACCGTGCCCAAGGGCGGCCGGCTCGAGGTCACCGCGGCGTGCAACGGCGCCACCTTCCTCGAGGTCGCGACCGTGCCCGACTCGCTGGCCGAGCTGACGATGTCGTGCTTCGAGGAGGGCTCGACGTCGGAGCTGTCGGTCAGCGATGACGTCTTCCAGCCCGCGCCGAAGTCCTTCGACGTCACGGTGACCACGCAGGCACCCTCGCGGTGGTTCGCCACCGTCGGCTCGACCTCCGAGGCCCTCCCGCCCGCCGCCGGCTGAGCCGTGCTCGTCCTCGGGCTCGACACCTCGACCCCGGCGGTCTCCGCGGCGCTGGTCGAGCTCGAGCCCGACGGCGCCGGCGGGGCGCGCTGGGTCGACTCGGCCACCTGGCAGCGGGTCGACGCCAAGCGCCACGGTGAGCTGCTCGCCACCGGCGTCCACGAGCTGCTGGGTCGGCGCGGGGTGCGGCCGCGCGACCTCGCCGCGGTCGCGGTGGGCCTCGGGCCGGGGCCCTTCACGGGGCTGCGCGTCGGGGTCGTCACCGCGGCGACCATGGCCGATGCGCTCGGCATCCCGGCCTACGGCGCCTGCAGCCTCGACGCCGTCGGGGCCTGGACCGAGGACCCGGGCCGCCGGCTCGTGGTCACCGACGCACGCCGCCGCGAGGTCTACTGGGCGGAGTACGACGAGGACGGCGAGCGCCTCGCCGGCCCGTCGGTGCTCGCGCCGGCCGAGCTGTCGCGACGGCTGCGCGAGACGTCCTGGCCGCAGCCCGACGCGGCCGGCAGGGTCGTCGGCGACGGCGCGCTGCTGCACCGCGACGCCTTCGAGGGGTTCGACGTCTCCGACGACGACCGCTACCCCAGCGCCGACGCGGTCGTCCTGCTCGCGGCCGTGCGGGTCGTCGCGGGCGCCCCGAGCGAGCCGCTCACCCCGCTCTACCTGCGCCGCCCCGACGCCGAGCAGCCCGCAGCCCCCAAGCGGGTGACGGCATGACGACCCTCACCCGGATGCGGTGGTGGCACCTCGACGAGGTGCTGCCGATCGAGCAGGTCGTCTACCCCGACGAGCGCTGGAGCGCGCGGGCCTTCTGGTCCGAGCTCGGCCAGGTCGACACCCGCCACTACGTCGTGGCGCAGGACCAGGGGTCGGTCGTGGGCTACGCCGGGCTGTGCGACTACCCCGACGAGGCCTTCGTGCAGACCGTCGCGGTGGCCCCGTCGCACCAGGGCAGGGGGATCGGGGCGCTGCTGCTGCAGGACCTGCTGGCGGAAGCCGACCGCCGTCGCAAGGCGCCCGTCGCCCTGGAGGTGCGGGCCGACAACGAGCCGGCGCAGCGCCTCTACGCACGGCACGGCTTCCGGCGTACCGGCGTCCGTCGTGGCTACTACCAGCCCTCGGGCACCGACGCGTGGGTGATGCAGCGTGGCTGACGAGCCGCTGGTCCTCGGCATCGAGACCTCCTGCGACGAGACCGGCATCGGGATCGTGCGGGGCACGACGCTGCTCGCCGACGCGGTCGCGAGCAGCGTGGACGAGCACGCCCGCTTCGGCGGGGTCGTGCCCGAGGTCGCGAGCCGCGCCCACGTCGAGGCGATGGTCCCGACCGTGCGCCGGGCCCTGGCCGACGCCGGCGTCGCGCTCACCGACCTCGACGCGATCGCGGTCACCGCCGGTCCGGGGCTGGCCGGTGCCCTGCTCGTCGGGGTCGCCGCTGCCAAGGCCTACAGCCTCGCCCTCGACGTCCCGCTGTACGGCGTCAACCACCTCGCCGCGCACGTCGCGGTCGACGTGCTCGAGCACGGCCCGCTGCCCGAGCCGGCGCTCGCGCTGCTCGTCTCCGGCGGCCACTCCAGTCTGCTGCGCGTCGACGACGTCACCCACGACCTCACCCCGCTGGGGCAGACCGTCGACGACGCTGCGGGAGAGGCCTTCGACAAGGTCGCCCGGCTGCTCGGCCTCGGCTTCCCCGGCGGCCCCGCGGTCGACCGGGCTGCCCGCGAGGGCGACCCGGCGGCGATCGCCTTCCCTCGCGGCAAGGTGCAGGGCGCCTACGACGTCTCCTTCTCCGGGCTGAAGACCGCCGTCGCCCGCTGGCTCGAGGCCCACGAGGGCGAGGTGCCCGTCGCCGACGTGTGCGCGTCGTTCCAGGAGGCCGTCGTCGACGTGCTCACCACCAAGGCGGTGGCGGCCTGCCGCGACACCGGCGTCGAGCACCTGCTCATCGGCGGCGGGGTGGCGGCCAACAGCCGGCTGCGCGCGCTCGCCCAGCAGCGCTGCGACGCCGCGGGCATCGTCCTGCGCGTCCCGCGGCCGGGGCTGTGCACCGACAACGGCGCGATGGTGGCGGCGCTCGGGTCGCGGCTGGTGGCGGCGGGTCGTGCGCCGAGCCCGCTCGACCTCCCGGCCGACTCCTCGATGCCGGTGACGCTCGTGACGGCGGGCCTGGGCGGATGACGGTCGCGCGGATGTGGGAGGCGCGGTGCGTCGCCGGGCGCACCGACGAGGCCGTCGCCTGGGTCCGGGGGGTCGTCGTGCCCGACGCGCTGGAGGCGGGGGCGAGCACCGCGGAGGTCTTCCGCAGCGAGGACCGGGTCGTGCTCATCACCCGCTGGCCCATCGCCCCGGTCTGGACCGAGCCGCGGCCGGTCGACGCCGTCGAACGAGCCCACGCATGGGACTTCGACGCGCTGCCGTGACGACCCGTCCATCCGACCGGTCGGCGGTCCCGATCGGATCGTCACCCTTTCGGCCGTATGTCCACCGCCCGCAGTAGGGCATCGTGATCATTGGGGTCACGAGGAGGTCGCGATGTCCACGGACGGGCAGGTCGTTCCGCTCGTCCGATCCCTGGGCGAGCCGGTGGCCACCCTGCTCGCCCTGCTGGCTGCCCGCACCCGGGTCCGCACCTGGGTAGTCACCGCCAACGGTCGGGTCGCTGCGGCGACCGGCCCGCACGCGCCGCCGACCGGGTCGGCCTGGACCCCTGCTGGCGACGCCGTCAGCGTCGCCCTGCCGGGCGCTGCTGGGCACGAGCTCGGTCGGCTGTCGGCAGTGGGCGGACCAGTCCACGACGAGGACCTCGTGCGGCTGGTCGCGGTCTCCGTCGCGGCGCTGGTGGAGGCGGCCGGCCTCGGTCGGGCCACGGACCGCACCGACATCGATGCCGAGATCGACGACCTGCTGGACTTCGTGCGCGAGCGTCTTCGGGTGTCGGCCGCCTTCCTCAGCCGGTTCGTGGGTGACCAGCGGGTCCTGCGGTCACTCGTCACCGCCGAGGGCGCGACGCGGGGGCAGGTGGAGCCGCTCACTGCCACGCTGTGCGCCCGGATCGCCTCGGGTCGCCTGCCGGCCCTCGTCCCCGACGTCCGCGCGCACCCGGACGCGGCCGATCTCCCCGCCCTCGCGCAGTCGGGGGTGCGGACCTACCTCGGGGTGCCGGTCGAGCTGTCGGACGGCTCGCTCTACGGCACCGTCTGCGCAGCCACGCACGAGGTGCGGCCGGACCTCGACGAGCGGGCCGTCGACCTCCTGAGGATCGTCGCCCGATCCGTCGTCCGGCTGCTCGAGCGGGAGATCGCGAGCGAGCGCCGGGCCACGTCGACGTCCCGAGCGGTCGCAGCGGTGCTCGCCGCGGGTGGGCCGCGGATGGTCTTCCAAGCGGCCGTCCCCATCGGGGGCGAGGGTCGGGGCTTCCTCGAGGCGCTGAGCCGCTTCGACGACGGCCGGCCGCCGGACGTGTGGTTCCGCGAGGCCACGGCCGCGGGGCTCGGCGTCGAGCTCGAGGTGGCCGCGGCGCGCGGCGGACTGCAGGCTCTCCGCCCCGGCGTGGATGTCTCGGTCAACCTCTCCGCCGCGACCATCACCTCGGGCGCGCTGCCGGGGCTGCTCGACGGGCTGCCGCTGTCGCAGGTGGTCGTCGAGGTGAGCGAGCACGAGGCCGTCCGCGACTACGCCGAGCTCGGCGCCGCGCTCGAGCCGCACCGGCGGGCCGGGCTCCGGCTGGCCGTCGACGACGCGGGTGCCGGCTACGCCTCGCTGCGCCACGTCGTGCGGCTCGCCCCCGACGTCATCAAGCTCGACATGAGCCTGGTGTCGGGCATCGACACCGACCCCTCCCGTCGCGAGCTCGCCGGCGCGCTCACGTCCTTCGCCCACCGCACCGGCGCGGTCGTCGTCGCCGAGGGGGTCGAGCGCCGGTCGGAGCACGAGGCGCTGCGTGAGGTCGGCGTGGACCTCGGGCAGGGCTACCTCTACGCCGTACCCGCTCCGCTGGGGCACCCGGCTTGAGTCGTTGGCACTCGTGGGGTTAGAGTGCCAACAGCACTGAGGCACCTGATCCCCGCGACGGCAGGCAGCTGAGGTCACCACCACCCGCCACGTCACAGGAGGCACGGCATCGTGACCACCCTTACCAAGGTCGCCATCAAGCCGCTCGAGGACCGCATCGTCGTCCAGGCCAACGAGGCCGAGACCACGACGGCCTCCGGCATCGTCATCCCGGACACCGCCAAGGAGAAGCCCCAGGAGGGCACCGTCCTGGCTGTCGGCCCGGGTCGCTTCGAGGACGGCAACCGCGTCCCGCTCGACGTCAAGGTCGGCGACAAGGTCCTTTACAGCAAGTACGGCGGCACCGAGGTCAAGTACGCCGGCGAGGAGTACCTCGTGCTCTCCGCCCGCGACGTCCTCGCCGTCATCGAGGGCTAGCAGCACGTCTTCACGGCGCCCCGGTTCCCTCACGGGGCCGGGGCGTCGTCATGAGCACCACCCCTAGACCTGGCTGTACCCGTCCATGAGAGGACACCCCGAAGTGCCCAAGTCCCTGCAGTTCTCCGAGGAGGCGCGACGCTCCCTCGAGCGCGGCGTCGACGCCCTCGCCAACGCCGTCAAGGTCACGCTCGGCCCGAAGGGCCGCAACGTCGTCCTGGCCAAGGCCTACGGCGGCCCCACCATCACCAACGACGGCGTGACCATCGCCCGCGAGATCGAGCTCGCCGACAAGCACGAGAACCTCGGCGCGCAGCTCGCCAAGGAGGTCGCGACCAAGACCAACGACGTGGCCGGTGACGGCACCACGACCGCGACCGTGCTCGGCCAGGCCATGGTCCACGAGGGCCTGCGGGCCGTCGCGGCCGGCGCCAACCCGATCGCGCTCAAGGTCGGCATCGACGCCGCCGTCGAGGCGGTCAACACCGCGCTGCTCGACATGGCCACCGAGGTCCAGACCCACGCCGAGGTCGCGGCCGTCGCCGCCATCTCCGCGCAGGACGCCGAGGTCGGCGAGCTCGTCGCGCAGGCCATCGACAAGGTCGGCAAGGACGGTGTCATCACCGTCGAGGAGTCCAACACCACCGGCCTCGAGCTCGAGCTCACCGAGGGCATGCAGTTCGACAAGGGCTACATCTCGCCCTACTTCGTCACCGACGCCGAGCGCATGGAGACCGTCCTCGAGGACGCCTCGGTGCTCATCGTCAACGGCAAGGTGTCGGCCATCGCCGAGCTGCTCCCGCTGCTCGAGAAGGTCGTCCAGGCCCAGAAGCCGCTGCTCATCGTCGCCGAGGACGTCGACGGCGAGGCGCTGTCGACGCTGGTCGTCAACTCGATCCGCAAGACCGTCAAGGTCGCCGCGGTGAAGGCCCCCGGCTTCGGTGACCGCCGCAAGGCGATGCTCCAGGACATCGCCGTCCTCACCGGCGCGCAGGTCGTGTCGGCCGAGGTCGGCCTCAAGCTCGACCAGGTCGGCCTCGAGGTCCTCGGCACCGCCCGCCGCATCACCGTCACCAAGGACGCGACGACGATCGTCGACGGCGCGGGCTCCGCGGCCGACGTCGCCGGCCGGGTCGGCCAGATCAAGAACGAGATCGAGGCCAGCGACTC
This sequence comes from Mycobacteriales bacterium, assembly GCA_030697205.1. Lineage (NCBI taxonomy): Bacteria > Bacillati > Actinomycetota > Actinomycetes > Mycobacteriales > Mycobacteriales bacterium. The sequence goes on along the minus strand of JAUYQP010000042.1, from coordinate 52,687 downwards.
CGACTGGGACAAGGAGAAGCTGCAGGAGCGGCTCGCCAAGCTCGCCGGCGGCATCGGCGTCATCAAGGTCGGCGCCCACACCGAGACCGAGCTCAAGGAGCGCAAGCACCGCCTCGAGGACGCCATCTCGGCGACCCGCGCGGCGGTCGAGGAGGGCATCGTCCCCGGCGGTGGCGCGGCCCTCGTGCACGCCGCGGCGGTCCTCGTCGACGGCCTCGGCAAGACCGGCGACGAGCTCACCGGCGTCCAGATCGTCCGCAAGGCGCTCGACGAGCCGGCGTACTGGATCGCCAGCAACGCGGGCCTCGAGGGTCGCGTCGCGGTCAACCGCGCCCGTGAGGCCGGCAAGGGCCAGGGCCTCAACGCCGCCACCGGGGAGTACGGCGACCTCGTCGCCCAGGGCGTCGTCGACCCGGTGAAGGTCTCCCGCTCCGCGGTTCGCAACGCCGCCTCGATCGCGAGCATGCTGCTCACGACCGAGACGATCGTCGTGGACAAGCCCGAGGAGCAGCTCGCGGACGCCGGCCACGGCGGCCACGGCCACTCGCACTAGGCACCACCCGCTCGCACCGGAGCCGGTGACCCCCACGTGGGGTCACCGGCTCCGCCGCGTCCGGTACCCGCCCCGCCCGCCCCGCCCCGCCCGCCCCGGCGAATGGGGATCCCCGTTGTGCGACCAGAGCCCCCGACGTGCCCATGGGGATCCCCATTCGCGGAGGAGGGGTGAACCCAGGGGTCGGCCGCGGGCTCTCGGCAGGTGTGGGAGCAGCAGCGTCGAAGACCAGGGGCATGAGGGCTCGAGGGCGTACGACGGCGTGGGTCGGCGTGCTCGTGGCGGCGCTCGCGGCGGGCCTGGCGGCTCCGGGCGCGCTGGCGGTGCCGCCGGTGCCGGTGCACGACCTGCCCTGCCCGGACGTCCAGCTGCTCGACCGCACCGTGCTCGTCGGCCTCGCGCCCGGCGCGCGGCTGCCCGCGCTGCCCGGCGCCCGGGCCTACCCCGGCAGCCCGCAGCTCGGCCTGCGCCCGCTGGTGCTCCCGACGGCCGCCGACGTGCCGGCCGCGATCGCGACCCTGCAGGCCGCGCCGGGTGTCCGCTTCGCCGAGCGCGACCTCGGGACCCGCGCGAGCCGGAGCCCCAACGACCCGCTGTTCCGCCAGCAGTGGGCCCTGACCGCGACCCGGGTCCCGAAGGCCTGGGACCGCACGACCGGCGGCGTGCTCGTCGCGGTGCTCGACTCCGGCGTCGACCCGTCTCACCCGGACCTCACCGGCAAGGTGCGGGCGGGTGGCGACTTCGTCGACGGTGACGCCGACCCCTCGGACGAGCAGGGCCACGGCACCGCCGTCGCCGGTGTGATCGCCGCCCGCAGCAACGACCGCACCGGCCTGGCCGGGGCGTCGTGGGGCGCGACGATCCTCGCGGAGCGGGTGCTCGACCACGACGGCGTCGGCAGCGCGTGCACCGCGGCGGTGGGCATGGTCGACGCGACCGACGCCGGAGCGTTGGTCCTCAACCTCAGCCTCGGCGGCCCGGGCGCCGGCCGCTGCCCCGGCGTCTACGCCTACGCCGTCGACTACGCCGCGGACGCGGGCGTCGCCGTGGTCGCCGCGACGGGCAACGACGCCACCGTCGACAACCCGACCAACTACCCCGCGGCCTGCGACGGGGTCATCGCGGTGGGGGCGACGGACCGGTCGGGGGGACGGGCGTTCTTCTCGTCGTACGGCCCGCATGTGGACCTGGTGGCGCCGGGGCAGGACGTGCTCGTGCTGGACCGCGAGGGCGCCGGTGACTACGGCTGGGCGTCGGGGTCGGGGACGTCGTTCGCGGCGCCGCTGGTCGCGGGGGTCGCCGCGCTGGTGCTCGCGCGGACCCCAGGCCTCACGCCGGCGCAGCTCGAGCAGCGGCTGGTCACGACCGCGAAGGACCTGGGCAAGAAGGGCCGCGACGACGGCACCGGCGCCGGCCTGCTCGACGCGGCGCGGGCGGTCGGCTAGCGGCGCGGGGAGCTGAGCAGCGCGCCGAGCTCGAAGTGCATCGGGTCGGTGTAGGACCAGTCGCCGCCCCAGCGGAAGCCCCAGGACTTGAAGATCTGCACGACCTTGGGGTCCATCGTGCCGGTGATGCCGCGGTAGTTGGTGGCGGCGTCGAGGTCGATCGCGATGCCCCAGGTGTGCAGCGAGATGGAGTTCTCGGGGTTGCGCTCGATGAAGCGCGGGACGTAGCAGCCGTCGTAGGTGGTGAGCGAGCCGGCGAGGCCGGCCTCGACGATGTCCTGCAGGGCGCCGCGCAGCTGCTCCACCATGAGTCGGTGGCAGGTCACCCGGCCGAAGATCGGCACGGTGGCGCTCACGATGTTGTTGCGGACCCAGGCGGCGTCGGGCTGGATCGTGCCGTCGGGGAAGTAGCGGTAGGAGAAGGCGCCGAAGGCCTTGGCGGCGCGGCTGCCGGACAGGAACGCGACCGGGTTGGCGGCGGGGGCGGTGAGCAGGTCGACCGAGGCGCCCGTGCCCGTGATGGCGCGCACCTTCGACGCGAGCGTCACCGGGTCGACGCCTGGCCCGGCCGACAGCAGCATGCCGGTGCGCTCCTTGAGCCCGAGGGCCTTGCCGGTCGCGTCGTCGAGGAGCAGGTCGGTGCCGGGGACGCCTGTGGTCGCGAGGGCGCCGAGGCGCAACGACGTGCTCTTGCCCGCACCGCTCGGGGCGGCCCGCAGGTCCTTGCCCAGCGCGAGCTTCAGGCCCGTCGCGAGCTCGTGGGAGGTCACGGCCTCACCGCGGGCGATCGACTGCCACACCGCGGTCGCCTCGGCGGTGCCCTGTGCGGTGAAGGCGCGGTAGCGCGCCGGGTCGACCGCGACGGCGTCGACCTGGTGGCCGTCCATGCGGACCTTGCCGGACCGGAAGGTGATGCTGGCGCGGGCGAGCTTCGTGAGACGGGCGGTGGTGGCCGTGGAGAAGGTCGCGGGGCCGGTGACGAGCACGTCGGCGCGGTAGCGGGTGGTGAGCGGCTTGAGGGTGACTCCCGGGCGGCCGCGGGTCCCGGCAGTGGCGGCTGCGGGGGCACCCGTGGCGGCCTTGGCGGTCTGCTCGGGGGCGGCTGCTGCGGAGCGGGCCTCGGGGGCGTCGCTGGAGCAGGCGGCGGCCGACAGCGCGAGCAGGCAGGTCAGTGCCGGGAGCGCGACCGGACGACGGGCCCGTGAGCGCGGACCGGACGAGCGCACCGCGGGCCTCCGGCTGGGTCGGTTCGACAAGCTGCTCTGCCGGGGGACCGGCAGAGCAGGGCGTCTGCTGACGATACGTCAGGAACCGGGCCCCGAAGTGCCCTGCGCGGTGTCCGCCCACCTCGGTGATCGGGAGATCTCGCCTGGCGCTTGAGTCGGAACGGGCCCGCCGGGCACCGGACCGGGCACCGAGGGGTCAGGTGCGCCCGGTCCGGCCCCGCGGGGTCAGTCGCGGCTGGTAGGTGGGGGCTCAGGCGGACGCGGCCTGGGCCGCGGGGCCGTAGAGGATCGCCTCACGGTCGTGCTCGGAGAGCCCGCCCCACACGCCGTAGGGCTCGCGCGCGCTCAGGGCGTGCTCCCGGCACTGCAGGACGACCGGGCAGGTGCGGCACACGGCCTTGGCCGCGGCCTCGCGGTTGGCGCGCCGCGGGCCGCGCTCGCCCTCGGGGTGGAAGAACAGCTCCCCGTCGGCGCCGCGGCAGGAGCCGAGCAGCTGCCACTCCCAGTTCTCCGTGATCGGGACGGGCAGGCGGCTCACATCGGTCATGGCGAGTCCTCGGGGGAGAGTTGGGGGGTCAGGCCCAGGTGCTGACACGAACCTAGTACCGCGTCGTAAGTTGTTCAACTCTTTCGGGTCACGAGTTGTGCGAGCGTGGTCACAGCCCCGAGTTGTGACGCGCGCCGGGATCGCCCACCCTGGTGCCCATGGGGACCACCGGGGCGCGTGCGGACGACGTGCCGACACCCGACCTCCCCGAGGCGCCCCTCAGCGTCGCCGCGGTCGCCCACCGACTGGGGGTGGCTCCCGCGACGCTGCGCACCTGGGACCGGCGCTACGGCCTCGGCCCGACCGGCCACGCCGCCGGTGCGCACCGCCGCTACAGCCCTCGTGACGTCGCCCGGCTGCAGACCATGCGGCGGCTGACCTTGCAGGGGGTCCCGCCCGCGTCCGCGGCCCAGGCGGCCCTCGAGGTCGAGCCGCTCGTCAGCGGCCGCGACACCGCGCCGCTCCCGACCCGTGACGGCCGGCTGCAGGCGCCCGCCGGCGGCGGCAGGGTGCTCCCGCTGCCCGGCGCGGAGGCCGCAGTGCGCGGGCTCGGTCGGGCGGCGATGGCGCTCGACGGCCCGGCCGTCACCGAGGCGGTCCGCGCCGAGCTGGCCCGGCGGGGCGTCACTGCGACCTGGGACGACGTGCTGCGTCCCGTGCTCGCCGCGGTTGGAGCCCGCTGGGCCGCGACCGGTCAGGGCGTCGAGGTCGAGCACCTGCTGTCGGACTGCGTGACGACCGCCCTGCGGGAGATCGTGCCGGACCGGCAGGAGGGTGCCCGACCGGTGCTGCTCGCCTGCGCCCCCGACGACCAGCACGCGCTGCCTCTGCACGTCCTCGGAGCCGCGCTCGCCGAGCGCGGGCACGTCTCGCGCACCCTCGGTGCCGCCATGCCTGCGGACGCGCTCGCCGCCGCCGTACGACGTACTGGTCCCGCCGCGCTGTTCCTGTGGAGCCAGCTCGCGAGCACCGCGGACCCGGCCGTGCTGGAGCGGCTCCCCACGACCCGGCCCGCGACCGCTGTGGTCGTCGGGGGTCCCGGCTGGGTCGGTGCTGAGCTGCCGGCGCGGGTGACGCGGGCCGACGACCTCAAGAGCGCCGTCGCGCTGGTCGAGCAGGCCCTGGGGGCGTGAGCCGCGGGACCGACCGCTAGCGTCCCCGCGACCAGACCCCTCGTGAGGAGCAACCGCGGTGACCGCACCAGGCACGGACCTCGCGAGCCTGCTCGCGACCGGCGAGCACGCCGCCTTCCACGGCAAGCCGGCTGCGGCCGTCGGCACCCTCGAGCAGGCCGTCGTGCTCGCGCAGTCGCAGGGCCGCAGCGCGGAGGTCGCCGCCGCCGCGTGGCTGCTCGGGGTCGCGCTGGGTGCGGCGGGGCGCTACGGCGTCGCGCTCACCGTGCTGTCACCGCTCGTGGAGTCCGGTCGCGACGAGTCCTCGCCCGCCGAGCACCGCCTGTTCTCCTCGCTGGCCGGCGCCACGATCGCGAGCGTCCACCGCCAGCTCGGCCGCCACGCGGTCGCCCGCGACGCCGACACCGAGGCGCTCGCGCTCTCCGACGGCACCGGGGAGGCGGCCTTCGACGCGCTGCTCGGCCTCGCGTCCGACGCCATCGGCCTCGAGGACCCCGAGGAGGCGTCGGCCCGCCTCGCGCAGGCCGCCCTGCTCGTCCCGCCCCGCTCCGACGAGTGGTGGCGCCAGCGGGTCCGCCTCGGCTGGGCCACCGCCGAGCTCGCGCTGCTCGAGGGCCGGGTCGAGGACGCCGTCCCGGAGGCGCAGGCCGCCGTCGACCGCGCGGAGGGCGCCCGCGCGCCGCGCCACGTGGCCAAGGGCCTGCTGCTGCTCGGTCTGGCGCAGGTCAGCGTCGGTGACGAGGAGTGCGTGACGACGCTGCGCCGCGCCGCGACGCTGGCGGAGTCGCTCGGCTGCCTGCCGCTGGTCTGGCGCTCGCGCGCGCTGCTGGGCGCCCTCGTCGCCGAGGACGACCCGCTGGAGAGCGACAAGAGCCTCGCCGCGGCCCGCTCCGCGGTGCTCACCATCGCCGGTGAGCTGCCGCCCGGGGTGCGCGCCGAGTGGCTCGCCCGCCCGGACGTCGACGCCCTTCTCGGGGGCTGAGCACGCCCTGATCGGGCTGTCACCCACCCGGGTGAGCCCCCTCACCCACCCGGGTGGGTGAGGGAGGAGTGGCCCTAAGGGGTCAGGCGCTGATCACGCGCACGCGTCACGCTCACGTCGGGCGCCGATGCTGCCGATGCTTCACCACATCGACGGCACCGTGCCGACGACGTGGTGACGTGGTGACAGCGAGGGCAGGAGGTGCGCGTGGAGCGACGACCGGCGAGCACAGCCGGCCACGACGGCGCCGTGGTCCTCGGCCAGGTGGCCGGGCTGCTCGCCGACCTCGGCCAGACCGCGCTCCCGGACGCCCTCGCGCTGCTCGTCGAGGCGCTGGGGCTGCGTAGCGCCGTGCTGCGCGGCCCCGGCCCCGACGGCGCGGTGATCGCCCTCGCCGGTGAGGTCGTCCACGCCGTCCCGCTCCGCCGCTCCGCCGCTCCGCTCACGACGTCCGGCCCGCCGCACGAGGTCCCCGTCGTGCACAGCGGACGCGAGCAGGCGGTGCTCGTCCTGCACGGAGCCAGGCCCTCGCACCTCGCCGTGCTGCGCGCCGCGGCCGGCGTCCTCGGGCTCGCCCTGTCAGTCGGCCGTCGCCCCACCGCGGACCCCCTCGGCCTCCAGCTCGTCTGTGACGCCGAGGCCGACCGCGACGCCCTCGCCGACGCGCTGCACGACGGCGCGGTCCAGTCGCTCGTGGTCGCCCGCTACGCCGCCGACGCCGCCGTCCGGGCCGGTGACCCCCACGGCTCGGTCGCGCTCGTGCGCGACTCCGTCCAGGACGCCCTCGTCGAGATCCGCCGCACCCTGTGGCAGCTGCGCCCGCGCGCCGCCGACGACCTCGCCGGGGCCCTCACCGAGCTGTCGGCCCGCCTTGTCGACGCAGGTGCGCCCGCCCTCGAGCTCGACCTCGACGAGGCGGTCCTGAGCGCGCTCCCGCACGCGGTCTCAACGACGGCCTTCCGGCTCGTCCAGGCCGTGGCGGCCACGGGCGCCGGCCCGGTGCGGGTCCGCAGCGTCGTCACCTCCGACGGACCCGCCGTGGAGGTCCACGGAAACCTCGACGGTAGCCCCGACGGCAGCTTCGACACCTCTCGCTGGCGCCGCCGGGCCGAGGCCGTCGGTGCCGTCCTGCAGCCAGGCAGCGGCCACATGCGGCTGCTCTCCCCAGCCCCCCGGCTCCTGCCCGTCCGCAGCGCCGTTCCCGCCGGCGACACCCCCTCACGCACCACCCGACCGAAGGCGACCACGTGACCACCGTTCTCATCTGCGACGACCACCGCATCGTGCGGGAGGGGCTGCGGCAGTTCGTCGCGGCCGTCCCCGGCGTCGACAAGGTCGAGACCGCGGCGAGCGGCGAGGAGGTCCTCGCGCGCTACCCCCACGAGCACCCCGACCTCGTCCTCATGGACGTCCGGATGCCCGGCCTCGGCGGCCTCGAGGCCACCCGCCGCCTCGTGCAGCAGCACCCGGAGGCCAAGGTGATCATGCTGACCGCCGCCGACGACCGCGACCAGGTCGCCGCCGCCGTCAGCCACGGCGCCCGGGGCTACCTCCTCAAGGACGTCAGCCACGAGGAGCTGTGCGCGGCCGTCGCGCACGCCCTCGCCGGCATCGACCTCGTCGAGCCGTCCCTGCGCCGCGCCCTGGCCTCCCGCGAGGTGACCCGCCAGGCCCCGCCCGGCGCGCAGCTCACCGAGCGCGAGCTGCAGGTCCTCACCGGCATGAGCCAGGGCAAGAGCAACAACCAGATCGGCCGCGAGCTCTACCTGTCCGAGGACACCATCAAGACCCACGCCCGCCGGCTGTTCCGCAAGCTCGGCGTCAACGACCGGGCTCAGGCGGTCGCGCTCGGCTTCCGCCGCGGTCTCGTCAGCTAGCAGGCCCTTCTCGTCGTACGACGGGAAGGCCGGTGGGTCAGCCGTCCAGCGTGGCGTCGGCGAAGCCGCGGGCGTAGTCCCAGGAGACGTAGTCGGCAGGGTCCGGGCTGAAGGCGGGCTCGTGGACGCGGGTCGTGCCCTGGTCGAGCAGGTGGCGCAGGTTGCCGCGCAGCAGGTCCCAGCCGAAGTAGTGCGGCTCGCGGCACTCGTCGCAGTCCACGACCAGCCCGCGGACCCCGCGCGGTGAGAGCAGCACCTCGAAGACCTCGAGGTCCTCGAGGTCCTCGAGGACGTCCTCGCGCTCGAGCGGCGTCAGCGGCGGGGCCTCGTCGAGGTCGTCGTCGTCGAGCGCCGCGAGCTCGCGGGCGGGGTCGTCCGGGTCCCCCGAGAAGGGGTCCACCGGCTCTACGGGAGGCGTCATCGACCTCCACGATAGGGGAGCGGGCGGCAGGTAGAGTCTCTCCTTTCCACAGCGCTGACGACGCGGAAGGCCCCATGAGCGAGAACGACGCCACTTCTGCTGATGGAGGGGAGCTCCTGGCCCCGCTCGGCCTCACCTACGACGACGTGCTGCTGCTCCCGGGCGAGACCGACGTCGTGCCCAGCGAGGTCGACACGACGACCCGCCTGACCCGGGGCATCTCGCTGCGGGTGCCGCTGGTGTCGAGCGCGATGGACACCGTCACCGAGTCGCGGATGGCGATCGCGATGGCTCGCCAGGGCGGCATCGGGATCCTGCACCGCAACCTCTCGATCTCCGACCAGGCCTACCAGGTCGACCTGGTCAAGCGCACCCAGACCGGGATGATCAGCAACCCGGTGACGATCGGCCCGAAGGCCACCCTCGAGGAGCTCGACGCCCGCTGCGGGCAGTACCGCGTGTCCGGACTCCCCGTCGTCGACGACGACCACACGCTGATCGGCATCATCACCAACCGCGACCTGCGCTTCGTGCCCGTCGCAGAGTGGGGCACCACCCACGTCGCCGACGTCATGACCCCGATGCCGCTCGTGACCGCACCCGTCGGCATCAGCCGCGAGGACGCGACCGTCATCCTGCGCCAGCACAAGCGCGAGCGGCTGCCGCTCGTCGACGCCCAGGGGCGGCTGGCCGGGCTCATCACCGTCAAGGACTTCGTGAAGTCCGAGCAGTACCCGTTCGCCTCCAAGGACGCCGACGGCCGGCTGCTCGTCGGTGCCGCGATCGGCTACTTCGGCGACGCGTGGGAGCGGGCCACGACGCTGGTCGAGGCCGGCGTCGACGTGCTCGTCCCCGACGTCGCCAACGGCCACGCCCGCCTGATGCTCGACATGATCCGGCGGCTGAAGTCGGACCCGGCGACCCGCCACGTGCAGGTCCTCGGTGGCAACGTCGCGACCCGCGCCGGTGCCCAGGCGCTGGTCGACGCCGGCGCCGACGGCGTCAAGACGGGGGTGGGGCCTGGATCCATCTGTACTACCCGGGTCGTCGCAGGCGTGGGCGTCCCGCAGATCACCGCCATCCACGAGACTGCGAAGGCATGTCGCCCCGCGGGTGTGCCGGTCGTCGGGGACGGCGGGCTGCAGTACTCCGGTGACATCGCGAAGGCGCTGGTCGCCGGTGCCGACACCGTCATGGTCGGCTCGCTGCTCGCCGGCTGCGACGAGAGCCCGGGCGACCTCATCTTCGTCAACGGCAAGCAGTTCAAGACCTACCGCGGCATGGGCTCGATCGGCGCGATGGCCTCGCGCGGCAAGAAGTCGTTCTCCAAGGACCGCTACTTCCAGGCCGACGTGGCCTCCGACGACAAGATCGTCCCGGAGGGCATCGAGGGCCAGGTCCCCTACCGCGGCCCGCTGTCCGCGGTCGCCCACCAGCTCGTCGGTGGCCTGCACCAGTCCATGTTCTACGTCGGCGCGCGCACCGTCGCCGAGCTCAAGGAGAGAGGCCGCTTCGTGCGGATCACCGCCGCCGGGCTCAAGGAGAGCCACCCCCACGACGTGCAGATGACCGTCGAGGCCCCGAACTACAGCGGCCACTGATGGCCACCAGTGACACGGTCGAGATCGGGATCGGCAAGTCCGGCCGTCGGGCCTACGGCTTCGACGACATCGCCATCGTCCCCTCGCGGCGCACCCGCGACCCCGAGGACGTCAGCCTGGCCTGGGAGATCGACGCCTACCGCTTCGAGCTGCCGCTCGTCGCCGCGCCGATGGACGGCGTGGTGTCGCCCGCGACGGCGGTGGCGATCGGCCGCCTCGGCGGGCTCGCGGTGCTCGACCTCGAGGGCCTCTGGACCAGGTACGACGACCCGGAGCCGTTGCTGGCCGAGCTGGCCGAGCTGCCGGAGGGCGTCGCGGTCGCCGACCGGATGCGCGAGCTCTACAGCAAGCCCATCGAGCCCGACCTCATCACCGCGCGCGTCAAGGAGATCCGTGACTCCGGCGTCGTGGTCGCGGGCAGCCTGACCCCGCAGCGCACCGTCCAGCACGCGCAGACCGTGCTCGACAGCGGCGTGGACATCTTCGTCATCCAGGGCACCGTGGTCTCGGCCGAGCACGTCAGCAGCCGCTCGGAGCCGCTCAACCTCAAGCGCTTCATCGCCGAGCTCGACGTGCCGGTCATCGTCGGCGGCTGCGCGACCTACCAGTCCGCGCTGCACCTCATGCGCACTGGCGCGGCCGGCGTCATCGTCGGGGTCGGCCCGGGCCAGGCCAACACGACGCGCGGCGTGCTCGGCCTCGGCGTACCCATGGCGACGGCGATCGCCGACGCGGCCGGTGCGCGGCGCGACTACCTCGACGAGTCCGGTGGCCGCTACGTCCACGTCATCGCAGCCGGCGGCATGTCCACCGGTGGCGACGTCGCGAAGGCCGTCGCGTGCGGCGCCGACGCGGTGATGATGGCCGCGCCGCTCGCCAAGGCCACCGAGGCGCCGGGCCGCGGCTTCCACTGGGGCCACGCCTCGACTCACCCGCAGCTGCCGCGCGGTACCCGCGTGGAGGTCGGCCAAGTCGGCACGCTGGAGGAGATCCTGCTCGGGCCGGCCCGCACCGACGACGGCACGACCAACCTCTTCGGCGCGCTGCGCAAGGCGATGGCCATGACCGGCTACTCCTCGCTCAAGGAGTTCCAGAAGGTCGAGGTCATGGTGGCGCCGGCCTTCACGACCAAGGGCCGCGCCCGCTAGCGGTCAGCCGTCGTTGCTCCGTGAGGGGCAGGTCTCGAGCAGGGCGCTGCGGGTCGGGTAGTCCGGGTCGGCGGCGGGCAGCGGCGTCGAGTTGGCGTCACGGAAGGCGCCGAGCTTCCAGCGGCCCCAGTACTCCTGGCGGCAGTAGGACTCGACGCGGAACCACTCGACCTCGCCAGCGGGCCGCTCGGGCGCGGCCTTCACGCCACGGAGCACGCCCCACAGCCGGTCGTCGAACTCCTGCTGCCACTTGTCCTCGCCGCGCTCGCGGGCCCAGTAGACGCCGTGGCCCTCGGAGGCGAAGCGCTCGTCGGCGACGTGCGGCGCCCCGATCGAGCCGAGGCCGGCCACGGCCAAGGGAGTCGTGCCCTTGTCAGTGGGGGTCGCGCCCTTGTAGAGACGCTCGAGCAGCTCTGGCTGGGTCAGGACCCCGTCGCCGAGCTCGCAGCCGCGCCGGGCCGCGCCGCAGGCGAGCTTGGGTCCCTTGGCGATGACGCCCTTCGACTGCACCCGCGACGCGCCGGCGAGGGCGGTGCGGGCCTTCCAGAGAGCGCGGGCGTAGGTCCCGGCGATGACCGGTGTCGCGTTGGAGGTGCCGCTGAAGTCACCGCCGTTGCTGATGGTGGTGCTGGTGTACGACGAGGGGTAGCCGAGGCCCAGGCTCGCGATCTCGGTCGGCTTGCCGTTGCCCGAGAAGTTGTTTCCGGAGGGGTCGATCGCCCCGACGGTGACCGCCCAGTCGGGGCCGTTCTGCGAGTTGAGCAGGGTGGACTGCGGGGCGACGAAGGCGTTCTCGAGGCCGTTGCCGCCGGAGAAGAACGCGGTCTGCCCGCGCTCGACCGCCTGCCGGGCGAGCTGCACGTCACTGCCCTCGTAGATGCGGTCGCGCACGACGCCGCTCGCGTTGATGCCGAGCGAGACGCTGATCGCGTCGATCCACGGCTGCTTCTGCGCCCACTGGATGCCAGCCTCGTAGGAGGCAGCGTCCGGGGTCTGCAGGAAGACGAGCAGGCACTCCGGGCAGCTGCCGAAGCGGTTGCCGACCGAGACGCTGCTCGTGCCCTGGCCGTGCTCGCCACCGCCAGTCCCGTAGACGAGCGGCTTGGTGTCGGAGAAGGACACCGCGCCGATCACCTTCGTGCCGGGGAACCACGTGTAGTGCAGCGGCTTGCCGACCTCGGAGGTCTGCAGCTCGTCCCACGCGTCGGCGTCCTCCTGCTGCAACGCGTCCATCCGCGCCGTCGGCTCGGTGTCGAGGGTGAGCCTCGTGGCGCCGTAGGAGGCGAAGCTCGTCGTCGACGGGAAGCCCTCCACCCAGGTGTGCGGCGCCTTCGACAGCGGCAGGTCGTCAGCCTTCGAGGCCGTCTTGGCCTGCGGCATCTCCGACGCGCGGTAGTCGAGGTGGTAGGGCGACATGCCGCTGTCGAGCACGGCGACGACAACCATGTCCTCGACCCCGCGGGTCGGCGCGGCATCGGCGGTGTCGAGCGCGGCCAGGCCGGGGACGGCGACGACGGCAGCGGTGGCGACGGTCAGGAGCGAGCGCAGGCGCATGAGAGGAGGAATACGACGCGCAACGCGCACTTCCTGCCGGCGTCAGGACTCCGGTGGGGCGACCAGTGCGGGGCAGGCGGTCTGGATGAGGGTGCGGGTCGGCCACATCGGGTCGGGCGAGGGCAGAGGGGTCGTGGCGTCGTCGACGTAGGCGCCCTGCGTCCAGGAGCCCCAGATGTGCTGGCGGCACTCGGAGTCGACGCGGAACCACTCTGTCTCACCGGCCGGGCGGGTGGGTGAGGGCTTCGTGCCGCGCAGGACGTCCCACAGCCGGCTGTCGAACTCCGCCTTCCACGTCGCGGGGCCGTCGATCTTGCCGCGGTAGGTGCCGTAGCCCTCCGAGGCCATCCGGGTGTCGGCGATTGGCGGGGTCGTCACGAAGGGGATCGCCATGCCGCCGACCGGGGCGGGCACGGGCACAAGGCCGAGCACGGAACCCGGGATGGTGCGGCGGCCCGCGAAGCCGCCGGTGGTCGGGGTCGCGCCGAGGAAGAGCCGGTTCTGCAGCTCCGCGCGGGTCAGCCGCCCGTCGCGCAGCTCGCAGTCCTTGCGGGCCGGACCGCAGGCGACCTTGCCGCCGCTCGCGATGACGCCGGCGCCCTGCACGCGCGAGGGGCCGGACAGCGCCTGGCGGGCGAGCCAGAGCGCCCGCCCGTAGGTGCCGGCGACCACAGGGGTGGCGTTCGACGTACCTCCGAACAGCCCTGAGCCGCTGGTGTCCTTGGCGTTGATGGCCGAGGGGTAGAGCCCGCCGATGCTCGCGACGTCGGCGGGCTTGCCCGAGCCGGTGTAGTCGACGTCGTCCTTGTCGGTGGCGCCGACCGTGACGATCCAGTCGGGGCCCTCCTGCGACGACAGCAGGGTGCCGTTGGGGGTGATGAAGTCGTTGGTGACGCCGTTGCCGGCGCTGAAGAAGACGGTCTGGCCGCGCTCGGTCGCCTTCTTCATCAGCGGCACGTCGGAGCCGTTGTAGACGCGGTCGCGCACGACGGGCGCGGTCGAGATGCCGTAGCTGTTGCTCACCGCGTCGATCCACGGCTGGGCCATGGCCCAGGACAGCGCCGCTTCGTAGTCGGGGCCCGCACCGGCCTGCAAGAAGACCAGCAGGCACTCCGGGCAGGAGCCGTAGATGTTGCCGACCGAGACGCTCGAGGTGCCCATCCCGTGCTCCGGGCCGCCGGTGCCGTAGACCAGTGGGGTGCTCGACGCGAAGGACATCGCACCGATGACCTTGGTGCCCGGCATCCACGTGTAGTTGAGCGCCGCCGCCGTGCTGCGCTCGAGGTCCCCCCAGGCGTCCGCATCGCTCTTCTGCAAGGCGGCCATGTCGGCCTTGGGGTTCTTCGGCAGTGTCAGGCGCGTGGCCATGTAGCTCTCGAACTCACCGGGCTTCGGGAACCCCTTGAGCCAGGTGTGCGGCGCTTTGGTCAGCGGCAGGTCGTCGGCCTTGCTGGCGGTTTTGGCCTGCGGCATCTGGGTGGCCCGGTAGTCCAGGTGGTACGGCGAGAAGCCGCTGTCGATGACCGCGATGACGACCGCGTCGTCGCCCGGCCGCGTAGGAGCCGCCGACGCGGACTGCAGCGTCGACAGGGCCGGCACGGCGAGGACGCCGGCCGCGACCAGCAGGGCGATCCGAGGGGAGAGCAGTCGCATGCAGGAGGAGTACGACATCGGCGTACTTTTTCCTGCCTGTCGGGATCCCGACAGATCACTGTCCCCCGGTGCCCGCGCATGGGACAAATATTGCGGAGGCGCTGCGGGGGCGGCGCTCCCGCACGGACGGTCGGAGGTCGGGGGGCCACCGACTGTGTCCCATCGAGGGCGTCGCACTCAGGTGCGGCGCCCTCGATGCTGTCCCGGCTAGATGGCCGGGCAGGAGTCGCCGCGTCGGCGTCGAATCAGGCAGGTCAACACCCCGCGGAAACCCAGCCCGCTACCTAGGAGCACCCGTGACACTGTCCGGCCGTCTTGCCGCCCGCCGCACCGTCGCCATGACGGGTGCCGCAACGCTCGTCGCCACCGTCGGTCTCACCGCCTGGATCGGCACGGCCAGCGCCGACGCCTGCCCGGCGTGGACCGACCCCAAGGGCGACTCGACCACCGGGCAGGCGGGCATCCCCCTCACCGAGGACGCGCAGATGGACATCACCGCCGCTGCCGTGGGCACGGTCGGCGACAGCTTCGTGATCCGCATCACCACCGACGGGCTCGGCGACTCCTCGAGTGACGCAGGTGACGAGTTCGGCCTCGAGTTCACTCTCGCGGGGCAGGAGATGCTGGCCTACGCCGATCGCATCAAGCCCCTCGGGGTGGAGCTCGACGTGACGGCGGCCATCCTCAACTTCACGAGCGACACGCCGAACGGCGCGGCCACCGCGACCTACGACGTGAAGTCCAAGACGGTCACGATCACCGGCAAGCTCACCGAGCTCGCCAAGTCCGTTGGCAAGCCGGTGGCGGGCCAGTCCGCGACGGGGCTCAACGCCTACACCAGCAACCAGGTCGACGGGCTCCCGGTCACGCGCTACGACGACGCGCCCACCAAGCTCACCACGACGATCGGCACGGCCTGCGAGATGGCCGGCGGTGCACCTGCGCCTGCCCCGTCCGGCAGTGCGACCGGTACCCCGAGCGCCTCGGCCACGCCGACCGCGAGCGCTTCGCCCTCCGGGTCCGCCTCCCCGACCGCCACCGCATCCCCGTCCGGCTCCGCCAGCCCGACCCCGTCGGGTGCGCCGCCCGCAGCTGCGGCAGGTCTGCCGCGCGCCGGCTGCTTCACCTTCGCCGACGCCAAGGGCGATGCCCCTTCCGTCGTTTCCGAGGCGAACGACCCTGACCTGGACCTCCTCGGCCTGACGCTGCAGTCGACACCTGAGACCACGAAGGCGTTCCTCAAGGTCGACAAGCTCGGGAAGCGCCCGGCCGAGGCGCCGGGCCACACCTTCTCCACCCTGTTCACCGCCGGCAAGAAGCTGGTGCAGATCGTCGGCACCGCCTACGACCCCGCGCAGATCACGGCGGTGCACGAGGGCCTCGCGAGCGTGACCGCCCCGCTTCCGGTCAAGCTGAACCCACCGACCCGCCTCTCGGTGGACGGCACTGCCGTCACGTCGACGCTGAAGGTGACGTACGACGCCACCAACAGCACCGTCATCATGGCCATCCCGACTGCTGAGCTGACGAAGGCGACGGCGGGCGAGTTCGACGCCGGCAAGACGCTGACTGCGGTCCTCGGGCGGGCGTCGGCGCAGTACCTCGCCGCCAGCTTCACGGTGGACACGACGGCGAAGGACAACGCCGCGGCAGCGACGCCCGCCGAGACGTGGACGGTCGGGGACAACGCGTGCTTCACGTCGCCGACGACGCTGACGAACCTCGGCGCCACCAAGGCGCAGTTCGGTGACGTGGCGAAGCTGGCCGTGAAGCTGGCCGACAGCGCCGGGAAGCCGGTCGCCGGGCAGAAGGTCACGCTGGCGCTGCCGGGCACCACGGCCACCGTCACGACCGGTACCGACGGCGTCGCGCGCGTCGCCATGACCGTGCGGGCCACTGCCGGTGCAACCACGATGACCGCTGCCTTCGCCGGTGCCGGGGCGTTCGACAAGTCCGCGCTCTCGGTGCCCTTCACGGTCGCCGTCGAGAAGACGGTGCTGTCCGCGAAGGGCGCCAAGGGTGCGGTCACCGCGACCCTGCTCGACGACGACAAGAAGGCCGTCGCCGGGCAGACCGTCACCTTCGCGCAGGGCTCGGTGAAGAAGACCGCGAAGACCGACGCGAAGGGCGTCGCCAAGGTCAGCGGCCTCAAGCCCGGCCAGGCCGTCAAGGTCACCTACGCCGGGCTCGCGGGCAAGTACGCCGCTACGAGCCTCAACGCCCGCTCGTAGCCGGGGTCACCCCGGCCGGCGGCAGGGCTCGCAGGGTGGGCGTAGAACCCTGACGCACACCAGCTACGAGGAGTTCGCGTGCGTCTGCCTGCCGTCCCCCGCCGTGCCGTCCTGGGCGGTGCCAGGGCTGCCCCGAGACCGCGGCGGCGCGCGCCGTCGACGACGGCGACGCCGTAGACGCCCGCGGACGCACCTGCCCGGACGACCTGGGCGGTGCGACGGGGACGCCCCCGTCGAACGCCGCAGCCTGCACGGCCGCGATGTCGGTCGCGGGGGCGTCGAGGCGCACCGTCACGCCGCCCGGCCACGTGGGCGGCGTGACGGCAGGGCCCCGGTCATGAGCTCCTGCTCGCGCAGGTGGACCAGCCCCAAGGGCGCAGCTGGAGCTCGGCGGGCACGAGCACGCCCCACGGCAGGGACCGGGTGGTGAAGAACTGCTCGACGTGGTCGACCCGAGGATGCGGACCGGTGACGTGACCGCCGTTCCACTGCGCGGCAGGTAGGCCCGTGGCGTGCACGGCGACGTCACCGAGGTCGGGCTTGGGCACCCCCTGGCCGGTGGGTCGCGTCGAGCCGCCAGCCCGCGACGACGGACGCCCGCACGGCCGCGAGCTCCGGGGTCATGGAGCGCGGGCTGCGCGGGCGTCCGTCGGACGACAGCGGTGCGACGTCAGTCGGTGTGGCGCCCGTCGCCACCCGGGCCGCGGTTGTCACCGGGCGGGCTGTCGGGCCCGTTGGCGTTGTCCTTGTCCTTGCACTTGTCGTTGCCCTTGCCGCCCTCGTCCTTGGGGGTGCAGGTCGGTGACGGGGTCACCGTCTCGGTGGGTGTGGCCGTGGCCGTGGCGGTGGCCGTGGCGGTGGCCGTCGCCGTGGCGGTCGCGGTCGCCGTCGCCGTCGCCGTCGGGGTGGGCGAGGACGTGGTCACCACGGCCGGCTGGGCCAGCGGCGCGCTGCACACCGTCGTGGCGGTGTCAGCGGTGACGGTGGCGGCGACGAGCAGCCGCTGTGCGAGCACCGTGGTGATCGTCACGACACGCGTGCCAGTGAGGGCGGTGTTGCCGGTGCGCGCAGCGACGTACTTGCTGCTCGGCAGCAGGATCTCGACGATGCCGGTCGCGGGGTCGAAGGACCCGGTGAGGACCTGGGACGTCACTCCGGTGGCCTGGGAAAACAGGTCGAACTCCGGGGGAGTTCCGTTGACGTAGCGGGTCGCGGACAGGCTGTAGGCGGTCGGGTCGTCCGGGAAGCTGACCTGCCAGCGGAAGTAGGCGTCGCCGGCGAGCGGGTCCGCGGTGAGGTCTGCGACCCGCATCCGGAAGGCCGCGGTCTTCGTCGTGTCGTTCCAGGACACCGAGCCGTCGAGCAGGTCGACGGCCGGGTCGTTGGGCAGCGGGGTCTCGCCGGTCGCGAGGACCTCGGTGGCGTCACCGGCCTTGTCGACGAAGCCCGCACCACGACCCGGGCAGACCGTGCCGGTCGGCGTCGGTGTGGCCGTGCCGGTCGGGTCGACGACGACGGAGCCGCAGGGGCCGGCCAGCTCGAGACCGGTCAAGGTCGTCCCCGAGCACTGGCGCGTGTAGTGGATGTCGGCGGTGCCGCGGACCCGGGTGTCGCTGTTGTAGGCGAAGTTGGGTCGGCCCGCGGCGTCCACCGCCACGTCGAAGAAGTCGAGCAGCGTGCGGGTCCCGGCGGGGCAGGACAGACCACCGGTGCAGATCGCCCCGCGGTGGATGGGCGCGGCCGAGACCGTGCTGACCTCCCACACCGGCGCAGCAGCGTCGGCGTCCTGGGTGGCGGCGTAGGAGACGTCCCAGACGTTCTTGCAGTCGTCGTTGACGTCGGCGGTGGGGCCGTTGGCGCCGACACAGGTGCCGAGCGTCGAGGAGTACCACGCGACACCGGCCTTGCCGGCCGAGCCGGCGACGAGCCACGGGAAGACGTTGGCGTTGCCGGTGCCGGAGTCGACGGCCAGCGGCGCAGACCACGAGCCGGCGGACACGTCACCGGGACGGGAGTGGGTCACGAAGATGCGGTTGGCGTCCTGGCCGGAGCCGGCGCTCGCGGCCTGCGAGCCGTCACCGCTCCACGCGAGGTGGACGGTGCCGCCGGCGTCGATCGCGATGGCGGGGAAGCCGAGGCCCAGGTTGTTGGTGAGGTCGGTCTCGAAGACCTTGTGGGTCGTCCAGGTGATCGGCCCGGCGGGGCCACCCGGCGTGCAGGGCAGGGTCGCGCAAGGGTCGCCCTCGGCGAGGTAGACGGTGTTGAGCTCGAAGGTCGAGCCGAGCGGCGCGACGAACGGCACGTAGAGCTTGTGGCTCTGCTCGTTGACCACCGTCGTGCCGAAGCTGTTGCTGCCCGAGATTCCCCGGATCGACAGGCCCGTCGAGAGGGCCTGCGGGGTCACGGTGGGGTCGATGACCGGGGTGTTCTGGAGGTACTGGTAACCGCCGTCGATGGACACCGACGTCTGGATGTTGACCGTGGCGAGGTCGTGCACGGTGAGGTAGTGGCGGCCGAGCGAGCGGTCGCTGGCCTGCCACTGCCGGTCGACGCCGAAGACCTGCTGGCTCGCGGGGTTAGCGACCGTCTCGAAGGTCTCGCCGCCGTCGCTCGTCCGGTTGGACGTGAGGTTGGCCAGCGACAGGCTCGTGATGGAGGCGGTGTCGTGCGTCGCGCCGACGGCCCGGTTGTCGGTCAGCGAGATGTCGCAGTCACCGCCGCCGACCGAGAAGTGGTCGACGTCGATCGTGCCGCGGTAGTCGTAGGTCGCGGCGTCGGCGTCGACCTCCCAGAAGGGGCAGCCGCCGGTCGGGACCCCGACCGGTGCGGAGACGTAGACGTTGCCGAAGCTGTCCACCTCGATCGACGGCTCTGCTCCGCCGGTGGTCTGGCCGGTGCCGTCGTTGAGGACGAGCGCCGGCGAGAACGCCGTCGGGGGCGGGCTCCCGCTGCCGACGAGGGCCACCGCGGTCGGGGCGGCCACGAGGGCGAGGGCGCAGGTGGACAGGACGACGCGACGCAACCGCACGAGTGCGCTCCGGGGTGCTGGGGTCGGCTGGGTAGCCAGAGACCTGAGGTGACGGCGATCTAACAGGAAGGTGACCAATAGGTCCAGTCTCCGTCACATCGGGTCATACACCGGTGAAACGCACCGTCGTCGTCGTACCTGCCTGGTCCTGCTTTCCGGGGCAGGCGGGCCCGCTCGGTAGGCTCGGGGAGGTGACGCACCCCGAGCAGGACTTCGACACCGTCCTCGTCGTCGACTTCGGCGCCCAGTACGCGCAGCTCATCGCGCGCCGCGTCCGCGAGTGCCACGTCTACTCCGAGATCGTGCCGCACACGATCACCGCCGAGGAGATCCGCGCTCGCGCCCCGAAGGCCGTGATCCTGTCCGGCGGGCCGTCGTCGGTCTACGCCGAGGGCGCCCCGCAGGTGCCGGCCGGCTTCTTCGACACCGGGGTCCCGACCTTCGGCATCTGCTACGGCCACCAGGCGATGGCACGCGCGCTCGGTGGTCACGTCGCACAGACAGGTACGGCGGAGTACGGCCGGACGGCCCTGTCGCTGGCCGGCCCGTCGGTGCTCTTCGACGGCCTGCCCGAGAGCCAGTCCGTATGGATGTCGCACGGTGACTCCGTCGCCGAGGCGCCGCCCGGCTTCGTCGTCACGGCCGTCACCGACGCGACCCCGGTCGCGGCCTTCGAGGACACCGCGCGCGGGCTCTACGGCGTGCAGTTCCACCCGGAGGTGCTCCACAGCGAGCACGGACAGGCGGTGCTCAAGCGCTTCCTGCTCGAGGCCGCCGGGTGCCGGCCGACCTGGACGATGGTCAACGTCGTCGAGGAGCAGGTCGCGCTCATCCGGTCGCAGGTGGGCAGCGGACGAGTGATCTGCGGACTGTCCGGCGGGGTCGACTCGGCCGTCGCCGCGGCCCTCGTGCACCGCGCGGTCGGTGACCAGCTGACCTGCGTCTTCGTCGACCACGGCCTGCTGCGCAAGGGAGAGGCCGAGCAGGTCGAGAAGGACTTCGTCGCCTCCACAGGCGTGAAGCTCCACGTCGCCGACGAGGTCGACCGCTTCATGGCGGCGCTCGCCGGCGTCACCGACCCGGAGGAGAAGCGCAAGGCGATCGGGCGCGAGTTCATCCGCGCCTTCGAGCAGGCCGCCCGCGAGATCTCCGCCGACGAGCCGGTCGACTTCCTCGTGCAGGGCACGCTCTACCCCGATGTCGTCGAGTCCGGTGGCGGCGCCGGCACCTCCAACATCAAGAGCCACCACAACGTCGGCGGTCTGCCCGACGACCTGCAGTTCGCGCTCGTCGAGCCGCTGCGGGCGCTGTTCAAGGACGAGGTCCGCGCGGTCGGCATCGAGCTCGGTCTGCCCGAGGAGATCGTCTGGCGCCAGCCCTTCCCGGGCCCCGGCCTCGGGATCCGCATCATCGGCGAGGTCACCCGCGACCGCCTCGACCTGCTGCGCGAGGCCGACGCCATCGCCCGCGAGGAGCTCTCGAAGGCGGGCCTCGACCGCGACATCTGGCAGTGCCCCGTCGTGCTGCTCGCCGACGTCCGCTCCGTCGGTGTCCAGGGCGACGGCCGCACCTACGGCCACCCGGTCGTCCTGCGGCCGGTCTCCTCCGAGGACGCGATGACCGCCGACTGGGCCCGCGTCCCCTACGACGTGCTGGCGCGCATCTCCACGCGCATCACCAACGAGGTCCGCGAGGTCAACCGCGTCGTGCTCGACGTGACGAGCAAGCCGCCGGGCACCATCGAGTGGGAGTAAGCGGCCGCGCACTCAGGGCGGACGTCCGGGGCCGACATCCAGGGCGCGGAGCGTCCTAGGGAGCGACGAGCTCTGCGAGGCGCTCCGCCCTCGCGTCCTTCGGCCCGAGCAGGCGCTGCAGCCACTGGAGCGCGTCGTCGGCGTCGACGTTGCCGTAGGCCAGCATCTCGGCGATGTCGACCCAGTCCTTGGGGCGGTTGAAGAGCGCCTTGAAGATGGTGAGGTCCGTCGCGGAGATGACGGGGATCGTGCGACCTCGGAAGGGCACCTCGAGCACCCGCGAGGCGACGACGTCGTGCAGGGCGTCCTGCGGGAAGAACAGGTCGAGCGGCGTGGCGTCCCACAGGACGCGGACCTGTCCGTCGCGCTCGATGGCGGTGACGTCGGCCTCGGTCCAGGTCACCCCGGAAGGCAACGACGCGAGCACCATTGCGGCCGCAGTGACCGGGAGCGAGATGTTGAGGTCGATGTCGGCTGTGGCCCGGGGCGACTCCACGTGATAGGCCAGCGCGAGCGCACCCCCGAACGCGTGGGGCACCTGCGTCAGTGCCTCGTGAACGAGCTCGATCTTGTCGACGAAGGTCGTCACCTGACGAGCTCCGAGAACGGCGGGGCAGTCAGTGCGCCTGGCGCGCGGAGGGGAACGACCTCGAGGAGACCGAGGACGTCCACCAGCTCTGCGGCCTGACGCAGTCGCTCGACGCGTGGCTCGACCGCCCCGAGGGTGACTCCTGCGATGGCGAGGAGCCGGGCGAGTGTCGCGGCGCTGGGCTGCTTGGTCGAGGTCTCGTAGGCGCACAACTGGCTCGCCGGCATGCCCGCCCGGCGCGCCAGCTCCGCCTGCGTCCAGTCGCGCCGCCGGCGAGCGCGCCGGAGCAGCGTCGCGGCGGCGGCCTCGGGTGACGGCATGTCGTTATCTTATCGGCTATCGCACGGTCCTGCGTGACAGCAGGGTGCGCGCTGGCCGTCGACGACGTCAGGCGTCCACGAGCGGCCCACGCAGGCGGGACACCTCGACGGAGGTGTCGGTCCGACTCCCGAGCAGGAGCAGGGTGAGAAGCACGCCGTAGACGGGCAGGTGCCCGATGAGTTCCGTCGTGCCGAAGACGGCGAGGGTGGCCGTGAACGGCACGGCCGCGACGAGGGCCACCACCTGCGGCAGGGCTCCCGAGAGCAGCAACAGCGCGAAGAGCACCTCGACGCACCCTGCGACCAGCGCGAAGGCGTCCGTGCTCACGCCGAGCGGGGAGAGCAGGTCCAGCACCGGCTCCTGCGCGAGCATCGCGCCGGCCATCTCCGGGTTGGCGAGCTTCTCGACGACCGCGAGCGTCACCAGCGTCACGGCTCCGCCGATCCGAAGGGCCAGGACGCCGACCCGCAGCCGGTCGTGGTCCAGTCGGGTGCGGCCGTAGTGGCCGCTGCCGGGCGGCACGGCGAGCAGGAAGCAGGCGATGCCGACGAGGACAGCAGAGATGAGCAGGGCCTGGACGCCCTCGAGTGCGAGCAGGACCGGACCGGCAGCGACGACGGCAGCTGCCGCGAGCTGCACCCTCCGGCCGATGAGGAGCAGCACCCCGGCGACCGCCTGGGGCACGAGCAGTGCCGTGCCCAGGGCGGTGTCCGGGACGTGCACACCCGGGTCGAGGACCGATCCGCGCAGCGTCAGCAGCAGCAGGCTCGCCCCGAGGTGGAGGGCGAGCAGCCGCGGGGCCCAGTCCGCCCACCGACCCAGACGCGCGAGCGGGGCGAGCTCGGGCTGGGGGAGTCGACGGGCGACGATGCGCCAGACCACGGCGACCCCGACCGCCAGGGCGACGCCCACCAGGACGGCTGGCCGTACGAGCGCCGACCAGTCCAGCGGGAACGAGTCAGGGTGGTCGACGAACCAGGTCTCGTGGGCGAGGGGTAGCGGCATGCGACGAGCGTCGCGATGCTGCGGCCCTGCTTCCAGGGCCGACGGTCCTCGATCGCCAGGACCAAGGGCCTCAGCGCCGGGTCTGCGGTCGTGCTCGATGTGACGAGCAAGCCCCGGGCACTATCGAGGGGGAGTGAGGCCGGCCCGCAGTGTCGCGGTGTCAGCTGGTCACAACTCGGTCGGCCCAAGGACGGTGAACTCGCCGGTCCTGGCTGCTGAGCAGCGAGTCGGCGTCGGCGACGGCGTCGTAGGTGCCGGCGGCCACGGTGTCGGCGGCCACGGTGTCGCGGTTGTTCCCGAGGAGCGAGACGGCGGCGTTGGGTGTCACCGAGGTGACCCGGCTGTCCCGCAGGAGCGCGTCGGCGCCGCCCTCGGGCAGCGTGGCGACCACGGTGTTGATGAGCGCGAGCCGCTGACCGAGGTCTGCGCCGCTCTTGCGGAGCGCGTCCGAGACGGCCCCGAGCTGACCGGCCTCGGCGCGGACGAGGTAGGAGCCCGCCGCTGAGGAGGGGCCCGTTGAGGCGACGGCCGGGCTGGCCAGCGCTGCCGTGGCCGGGACCGCCAGGCACAGCGCGGCGGTCAGGGCGGTCACGGCCTGTCGGCGTGTCCGGTGTCGGGGCGGAGCGGCGTGAGGTGGTGCGTCTGGCTTCGGGCTCATGCGGGATCCGATCGCTTCGGGGTCGACGGGAGTCCGTCGCCCCCACAGCATCGGAAGGGCGGACATGTCGCCCCGGGCTCAGCCGGGTGAAGGCGCTCAGCACCCGGGTGACCACAGATGGAAGTCGATTCGCAACACAGGGACAACTCGCCGCGGTGCCCGAGGCCTTCAGCGTCGGGTGTGGGAGTCCCAGTCGCCGACCGTCGGTGACGGGCGCAGGGTGGCGAGCCGGGCGACCCGCGGGTCGTCTGCGCCCACGATCTCGGTCAGCCAGGCAAGAGCCTCGGTGACGTCAGGGGAGCCGAAGGCGAGCATCTCCTCGATGTCGGCCCAGTCCTTCGTGCGGTCGAAGAGCGCCTTGAAGATCGTCAGGTCGATGGCGCTGAGCACCGGGATCGCGCCGCTGCCGAGCGGCATGGTGAGCACGCGTCCAGCCACGACCTGGTGCAGCAGGTGCTGTGGGAAGAACAGGTCGAGGGGCGTGCGCCCCCACCAGAGCCGCACCTGCCCGTCGGCGTGGATCCGCGCGACCGAGGACGCGCCGTGCTCCACCTCGGCAGGCAAGAGCCGGAGCACGTCCGCGGCCTGCTCGGTCGGCACGCTGATGTTGACGTCGATGTCGGCCGTGCCGCGCGGCTGCTCGACGTGGAGGGCGAGGGCGAGTGCGCCGCCGAACGCGTGCGGCACCGCTCCGGCGTCGAGGGCGTCGTGGAGGAGGAGCACCTTGGCGACCAAGCCGAGGTCGCTCATCTCCCGGTGATCTCGGCCCAGGTGCGGGTGCGGGCGGGCTGTCGTCGCAGCGGGAGCGCGTCCGCCAGCTCGAGGACGTCCTCCAGCTCGCGCTTGCGGGCATCCCATGCCCGCGGGAACGTGACGTCGGCCTGGCGCCCCGCTGCCGCCGCGAGTCGCTCGAGCTGGCCGAGTCGGGGCTGGCGGTGCCCGTGGACGTACTCGCTCACCGAGGCGCGCGACACCCCGGAGCGTCGAGCGAGCTCGCTGACGCTGAGTCGGCTGACGCGCAGCAGCTGGCCGACGGCGACGGACGGGCTCCCCATGTCACTGACTGTATGACTTCTCATACAGTCAGTCGAGTCCGCAGCGCGGAGAAGGACTCGGCGACGCGCCAGCGAAACACTGACGGGCCGGGACGCCGCAGTCCCGACCCGAGGAGGCCACCGTGCGCCGAGCTCTCGCCCTGATCGCTCTCGTGGCTGTGCTCTCACCGGTGGCATCGGGCCAGGCCGCAGCAGGAGACCCCGTCGAGCTGCTCGTGCTGTCGAGCCGGGCGGACCAGGTCACCGACGGCGACGCGCTGGTGGAGGTCGTCCTCCCGCGGGGGGCCGACCGCGACGACCTGGTCGCCGAGGTGGGCGGCCGTGACGTCACCAACGCCTTCGGCGAAGGACCGGGCGGGCGCACCCTCGGGCTCGTTACCGGTCTGGCCGTCGGACGAAGCACGCTGGAGGTCACGCTCCCCGGCACGGGCACGGCACGCCTCGAGCTGACGGTCTTCTCCAAGGAGGGCCCGGTCTTCTCTGGCCCGCACCTGCAGCCGTGGCTGTGCGAGACCGAGAGCAACGGCCTCGGCGCGCCGACCGACGCCGCGTGCAACGCCCCGACGGTCTACGCCTTCTCCTACAAGCCGACCGGCAGCGACAGCCTCGCCCCCTACGACCCCGAGTCGCCGCCGTCCGACGTCGACACGACGACGACCGACGAGGGCGTGTCCGTCCCCTACATCGTGCGCACCGAGAAGGGCACCAGCGACCGCGGCATCTACAGCTTCTCGGTGCTCTACGACCCGGCGAAGCCGTGGACGGCGCGCGAGCCGCAGCGGGGCTGGAACCGCAAGCTGCTGTGGAAGTTCGGCGCGAGCAGCGACGGCGACCGCCGGCAGGCCGCCCCCCTGTCGACGCTGGACCCGAAGGCCCTCTCCCGCGGCTTCGGCGTCGCGACCAACTCGCTCAACGTCAACGGCAACAACAGCAACCAGGTCCTCTCGGCAGAGACGATGTACCTGCTTCGCGAGCGGATCGTCGAGCAGTACGGCGGGCCGATCCGCTACACGATGGGTGACGGGTGCTCCGGTGCCTCGATCCAGCAGCACCGCATCGCCTCGGCGTACCCCGGTCTGCTGCAGGGGATCCAGCCGAACTGCAGCTACCCCGACACCTGGACGGTGCGCATGGAGGTCGGTGACTGCGTGCTGTTCAACAACTACTTCGCCACCGTCTCGCCGCAGCTGTGGCCGGTCGTGCCGCAGCGCGCCGCCGTGACCGGGTACCAGACCTCGAGCTCGTGCCTCGCGTGGGAGGCGCTCTTCGGCGCCAACGGCGACCCGCAGCACGACTGTGCCGTGCCCGCCGAGCAGGTCTACGACCCGGCGACCAACCCGGAGGGCGTGCGGTGCACCTCCAGCGACTTCGAGGTCAACCTGTGGGGCCTGCGGGACCGCAGCGTCTGGACCGACGTCGAGAAGAAGATCGGCCGCGGCTTCGCCCGCAACATCTACAACAACCGCGGCGTGCAGTACGGCCTGGTGGCCCTGCAGGAGGGCGTCATCACGCCGGAGCAGTTCGTCGACCTCAACGAGAAGATCGGCACGAAGTCGATCGACTGGGAGTTCGTCGAGGGCCGGTCCGACGCCGACCCCGGTGCCGTCGACATCGCCTACTCCACCGGTCTGGTCAACGACTTCCGGCGGATGGACGAGGTCGCCGTGCTCGACCTGCGTGGCACCAGCAACAACGAGATCCACACCGACTTCCACTCCTACGAGATGCGCGAGCGGATCGTGCTGGCCACCGGCGACGCCGACAACCACGTCATCTGGACCTTCCCGACGTCGATCGTCCTGCCGCCCGCGATCGCCGAGGAGGCCTTCCTCGCGATGGACCGCTGGCTCGCCGCTGTCGAGGCGGACACGGCTGCGGGGTCGCTGGCCGACAAGGTGGCCCGCGGCAAGCCCACCGACGTGACCGACCGCTGCTACCTCGACGTCGGCAACGCCCCCCCGGTCGAGGACCTGACGGTGTGCGAGGCCGCCTTCCCCCACTACGGGTCCCCGCGCATCGCGGCCGGCGGGCCGACCACCCACGACAACGTCCGCTGCGAGGTCACCCCACTGCCCGCGACCCCGCCGGCGACCGGCTACGGGTCGTTTCCCTTCGTCGCGGGGCAGTGGGAGCGGCTGCGGGCGGCCTTCCCGCAGGGGGTCTGCGACTGGACGAGGCAGCCGGCAGAGCGCACGCCGTCGCGCGCGATGCTCACCTTCGCCGCCGGCCCGCGGGGCGTGCCGATGGGGCCGGCCCCCGAGTCGGTCTTCACCGGCCTGACCGCGGCTCCGACCCGGGCGCCCGTCGGTGCCCTGCCGGCGACCGGCTGGGCACCCCCCGCCGCAGCGCTGCTCCTCCTGCTGCCGATCGCCCTGCTGCTGCGCAGGCGCTCCCGCTCAGAGATGGTCTGACCAAGCAGGAGTCACCCGTCCTACGACGAAACACTCGTCATGCGCCGTCGCCCTGCCTTGCTCGCCCTGCCGCTGCTCGCCGCTGTCGTGGCGGCGGGCACCGCCACCGCCTCAGCCCCCGCGGCGCCGAAGAGCGTCCCGATGGGGTGCGAGCTCGGCGTCCCGAGCCCAGACGGCCGGGTCTTCTCCGAGCCGATGGTGTCCGTCGGCTGGCTGCGCTTCGCCGACTTCGAGTGCGGCATCAAGGCGCTGGAGGCCGCCCACCCGGCGCAGGTGCAGGTGACCACGGTCGGCACGTCCAAGGAGGGCCACCCGGTCTACGACGTGCTGCTGACCGATGAGACCAAGAAGGGCCCGAAGCGCAAGCTGCTCGTCGTCTCCTCGATCCACGGCGACGAGATCGGTGCCCGTGAGGGCGCGGCCCGTGCGATGGAGGACATGCTCGACGAGCGCTTCCTCGGCGATGAGAAGTGGGTCGGCCAGGTCCTCGACCGCTACGTCATCCACTTCGTCTTCCCCAACCCCGACGGGTGGGTCGACGGCGACATCGCCGGCTCGCCCGGTGCCGGCCTGTCCTGGACCCGCGGTAACGCGAGCGGTCGTGACCTCAACCGCAACTTCCCGGTGCAGGGCTGGATCGACAAGGGCAACGGCACCCTGCAGGAGACCGAGTCGCAGGGCATCACCAAGCGGCTGCTGTCGGAGAAGGGCTGGTACCTCGGCACCGACAACCACGGCCAGCTCAACGACACCTACGCCGCGGCGGGGCTGCAGATCGTCGGACAGTTCGACTACCAGAAGTCCGAGACGCTGGCGCGCTTCGCAGACGGCATCACCGAGTCGATGTCGCAGTACCCCGTGCTGCAGCAGACGGCCCAGGTCGGGACCGCGAGCGGTCTGGACGTCGGCCCCTACCACTGGGGCACTCTCTACGACATGCTCGGCTACTCCGCGTCGGGCTCGCTCATCGACTACTACAACACCGTCGGCGCGACCGACGGGTATGGCTTCGCGACCGAGCTGACGCTGGGCAAGACCGTGGCGGGCAACTTCCTCACCTACGACCCGGTGCGCAACCAGGTCTGGACCGACAGCATCCGGGCCATCAACTTCGAGATGTTCCGGCAGGCCGTCGACGTCAAGAAGTTCACCTACCCGGTCGGCACGAAGGCGGCGTACGTCTTCGACCCTGCGGTCGTCACCTCCAAGGACGGCGAGGGCTACGAGCGCGGGGATGGCGAGGACCTGCCGCAGAAGCCCTACTCCGTCAGCCGGATGCGCTTCTTCAGCGACCTCAACAAGTACGCCTCGCGTGACCTCGCGAAGGTGCGGGTGCCCGACGTGCTGGCCGGCAAGACCAAGCTCTCGGGCTTCCAGACCGTCGTGCTCGCCGACAGCGCGATGCCGGAGAAGGGCTCGCGCTCCGCGTGGGTCAAGGCGCTGAAGTCCTTCGTCAGCGGCGGCGGGACGCTCGTGGTCACCGACGCCGCAGCGCCGGTGCTCGCCGACCTCGGCCTCGTAGCGGCCGACGACGTCGAGGTCAACGCGCGCTACGTCGGCTTCGTCGACTTCACCGACCGCACGATGGCGCTCAACAAGGGCCTGCGCGGAGTGGCCAGCCAGACCTTCGACACCGTCCCGATCGGCTTCGCCTTCAGCCAGAACACCGCGCCCAACTGGACCGTCGCGCAGTCGGTCTGGGAGGCCGGTGGTGGCGTCACGGCCGGCACCAACGGCGAAGGGCGCACGATCTACGGCGAGAAGAAGCTCGGCAAGGGCAAGGTCCGCTTCCTGGGCGCGCTGCTGCCGCAGCCGACCGAGGAGCACTACCACCCCTACGGGCTGCAGAGCTACGCCGTGACCTACACCGGCTACACGCTGCTGCAGAACATGCTCGCGAAGTAATCCTCTTGGGGCCTTGACCGCCGAGCGCGGCGGGGGTCCATGGTGGGGGGGACCCCCCACCTCCGACCCTGTCAGGAGGCTCCCGCATGCTTCGTCTCACCGACCAGGCCGCGACCATGATCGCCGAGTTGATCGACGGTGCCCAGCTCCCGGACGGCGCGGGCCTGCGCATCGCGCAGCGCGACGACCACCCCGCGCTGGCCATGGAGCTCGCCGATGCGCCCGGGCCGGAGGACCTCGTCGTGGTCGACCACGACGTCACGGTGTTCCTCGGCCCGGTCGCTGCTGAGCGCGTCGCCGCGCAGGTCCTCGACGCGCGCTCCGGTGACACGGGAGCGGCGTTCTACCTGCGCGGCTGAGTCAGAGCGGCTTGCGCAAAACCACGAACTCGAGGTCCTCGCGGCGCGGCAGCCCGAAGCGCTCGTCGCCGTAGGGGAACGGGCTGGTGTCACCGGTCGGCGAGTAGCCGCGGCGGGCGTAGAACGCCAGCAACTCGTGGCGCTGCCTCAGGACGTGCATCTCGACGCGGTCGTGCCCCCAGTCACGGGCCAGCTGCTCGGCGTGGGCCAGAATCGCGCTCCCGATGCCACCTGCCTGCTGGCCGGGGAGCACCGCGAACATCCCGAAGTGACAGTCCTGGTCGAGGACGCAGCACCCCAGGAGTACGCCGTCGCGCTCTGCGACGTGCAGGTGCGGGAGGGCGGCGGTGACTTCCTCGGCGTCGGTGCGCTGACCGTCGAGCAGGTCCGCCTCCGTCGTCCAGCCGGCGCTGTCGCCCTTGCCTCGGTACGCGGTATGGACGAGGCGGACGACCTCCTCGACATCGTCGCGGCGGGCGGCGCGGATCAGCACCGTGCCAGTCAACACCGGCGGGTCGTAGGGTGCGGGCCATGCCGCTCCCTGCACCCGCCCCTGACCGGACCGCGATCGTCACGGGGGCCTCCGCCGGCATCGGTGTGGAGATCGCGAAGGAGCTCGTCGCGCGCGGCCACGGAGTCACCCTCGTGGCCCGTCGGGAGGAGCGACTGCGCGAGCTCGCTGCGACCTTCACGGGGGTCCGCGTCGAGGTCGTGCGGGCCGACCTCTCCGATGTTGAGGCTCGGCGGCACGTGGTCGCCGAGGTGGCAGCCCGCGGCCTCGAGCCTGTGGTGCTCGTCAACAACGCCGGGCTGTCGACGTCGGGGCCGGTGCACGAGAGCGACCCGGAGCGCGAGCTCGGGATGCTCAAGGTCGACGTCGAGGCGGTCGTCCACCTCTGCAGCCTGCTGCTGCCGGGCATGGTCGAGCGCGGCCGCGGCGCGGTGCTCAACGTCGCCTCGACCGCCGCCATGCAGCCGCTGCCCGGTCAGGCGGGCTACGCCGCCGGCAAGGCCTTCGTCCTCAGCTACACCCGGGCGGTCGGCGCAGAGCTCCGCGGCACCGGGGTGACCGCGACGGCGCTGTGCCCCGGACCGGTCGACACGGAGTTCGCCGCCGCGACCGGTTGGACGCAGGAGCAGTTCGAGGGCGCGCTACCCAAGGTCCTCTACGTCAGCGCCACCGACGTCGCCCGCGCCGGGGTCGACGGGATGGCGGCGGGCAAGGCGGTCGTGATCCCCGGGCTCGGCAACCGCGCCAGCTCGGTGCTGTCCAAGGTCGTCCCGCACGGGTTGCTGATGCCGCTGCTCGTGCGCCAGCACCCCTCGCTCAAGCGCCGCTGAGTACGGCTCACAAGCCGGATATTTGGGTCCAACTACCGGCTGATCACGGCACCTAGCTGCTTATCGGCAAAACGCGATAGGCTCTGCACCGTGGGGTCGACGGGTGAGCTCTTGCGAGAGGCGCGTCGGCGTGCTGGCCTGTCGCAGTCCGAGCTCGCCGCGCGGGCTGGTGTGACCCAGAGCGTGGTGAGCGAGTACGAAGCCGACAAGCGGCAGCCGGCGGTCCCGACGCTGGCGCGGCTCGTCGCGGCAACAGGTCACGAGCTCACCCTTGGCTTGGAACGGCGCGACCCCGCGGTCCGCGGCCTGCCCGACACGCCACTCGGTCGGCGCTTGCGGCGGCACCGCAAGGCCCTGCTCGAGGCGGTCCGGGACGCGGGAGCCAGCAACCTGCGGGTGTTCGGCAGCGTGGCCCGCGGAGAGGACGGTCCCGACAGCGACGTGGACCTGCTCGTCGACCTTCCCGAGCAGACCAGCCTGTTCGCGGTCCTGGCTCTCGAGGGCACCCTTGAGCGCATCCTCAAGGTCAACGTCGACCTCGCGCCGGTCAGCAGCCTGAAGCCACGGGTGCGGGACGAGGCCCTTGCCGATGCGGTCGCGCTGTGAGCCGCCGCGACGGCGAGAGGCTGCGGGACATCCTTGATGCCATCGACGCCATCCGGAGCCACGTGGCACGCGGTGGGCTCTCCGACGGCCTTGTCTTCGATGCTGTCCGAGTCCGGCTCATCGAGATCGGAGAGGCCATCAAGGCGATTTCTGCAGAGCTCCTCGACACCGAGCCGGCCCACCCCTGGAGCGACATCGCCCGCATGCGTGACCGCCTCGCCCACCGGTACTTCGACACGAACCACGGCCACGTCACCGGAGCCGTCGAACACGATCTCGAGCCGCTCGAAGTTGCGGTGCGGCGACTTCTGGATCGGCTTCCGCCAGGCGGGTAACACCCTGTCGACGAGCCGCGAGGAGGGCTGGCCTGCCACCGTTCAGAGCGGCACGTCTTCACGGTCGCCGGCGTGGCGTCGGGCGCTGCGGAAGTACGTTGCTGAGGTACTTCCCCTCGTGATTCTTGCCCTGGCCGTGGTCGTCACCGCGTGGCACTCGGAGTCTCCGCGGAAGAAGCCCTCCGTCCGCTACATAGACGCGGGCGCGACGGAGGCCGACATCCCTCAGGGAGACGGCTCCGAGATCCCAGCTGATCACGTGCCCGTTGCCGAGCGGGAGTGGTCTGAGGACCTCAGCGCCTACGCAGGTGAAGAGGGCGTGGACTGGTGAGTTCCGCCGAAGAGGGCGACGGGTAGCGGCACGTAGCTCCGGTGACGAGACGCACCTCGGGCCAAGCTCGCTCCCAAGATTTTGCCGGTGTGGCCCGAGAGGAAGGCCAGGGATGCGGCGCGGTTGGATCCATTGCATCCGGCTTGTTAGCCGTACTCAAGGGCCGCTGACCGGACGGACCGACCAGGGCAGAACCCTCCGAAATGACCGGGTCCGGACTATGGCGGAGCCGGCGTCCCGGAGGCCATGATCGGCGCTACGTCGTCCCGTGACCGCCGGGTGACCGTCGTTTGGGAGGACATGCCGTGCTGCAGGACCTGAAGAGCTTCATCGTGGGGAGCAGCGTCGCGGAGGTCGGTGTCGGCCTCTCCATCGGCGCCGCCTTCACCGCCGTCGTCGCGCAGGCCACCGACGCCGGTCAGGCGGCCTTCCGGGGCGAGTGGGAGTTCGACGGGCTCCTCAAGGCCCTCATCGCCCTCGTCACCGTCGCCGTCATCTCGCTCGTCGGAGTCATCAAGCCGCTCATGGGCCTGCGCCGTCGAGCCGCTGCCGCGGCGGTCACCGGCGAGCACGACGCGACGGACGCGCTCGACGCGTCCTCGGCCGGGCCGCAGGTCGCCGAGGTGGTGACCGCGGACGGCGAGGTCCAGCGGGTCGCGGAGGTGAGCGCCGTCGACATCGACGACGCGACCTCCGGCGCCGAGCTCACCGACGACGCGCAGGCGGACGGCGACCGGGTGCACTTCGACGCGGACCCGCTCTTCGCGCCGCTGCCGACCCGGATGGCCGCCGGCTCGGTCAACGGTGCCGGGTCGGTCGTGCTGTCCGGCACGTCCGCTGCGATGGCGGCGGCGTCCGTACAGGAGTCGTCGACGGACCCGGCGGGGGAGTTCGTGACGGACCCGGTCGTGGACCTCACCGACGGCGCCGGGCGCGCGAGCGCGCCCGGCGTCACGGCCGCGGCGGGGGCCGCGCCCTCCGGCGTACCTGGCTCTGCCACGCCTTTCAGAGCGACCGAGCTCGTCGCCTGCCCGCACTGCGCCTTCGACGTCCCGGCCGCGGCGACCCGCTGCGGCTGGTGCACCAGCGACCTGCGGGTCGACGCCCGCATCTAGTAGCGCGGCTGCGAGACGTTTACCTCGGCCGGGTCGGCCCGGCAGGGCAGGCCCTCGCAGGTGTCGACGACGAGACCGCCGGGGCGCAGGAACGCCGACTTCTGCGCGCGGGCGTCGAGGCCGCGGCGCGGGTGCTCGTGGGGGTCGGCGCCGTCGAAGGGCGGCGTGTTGGTGTTGGGCGGCGTCGGGCTGCCGCTGTCGAAGTAGACGAGCGCGCTGCCCGCGTGGCTGCCGGAGAAGAGCGGCAGCCCCCAGGTGGGCTCGACGCCCCAGTGCCGGCCGGGCGCGAGGAAGCCCTCGTTGGTGGCCGCACCGATGGTCCGGGCCATGACCTCGGCGGCGAGGTTGGCCACCTGGTGGTCGCCGAAGCCGACCTGCAGCAGGACCTCGTGCCGCGGCGTGCCGGGCAGCGGGTCGGCGCTGATGTGGGCGGCGTAGCCGTTGGCCTCGCCGCGGTCCCAGAGCATCTGGATGAGGCCGAAGACCAGCTGCCGCTCGAGCTCGCTCGGGTAGGAGGCGTTGAAGACGGCCTCGTAGTCGGCGAAGTCGACGGAGCGGTCGAGCAGCGTCGAGTAGTTCATGCCGGGCACGCCGAGGACGCCGCGGGTGATGTCCTGCGCGACCGCCATCAGGGCGCCGCCGATGATGCCGCCCTGGCTGTTGCCGTCGTAGTAGACCTCGCCCGTGCGGTGCAGCGACTGGCTGCCCGCCTGGAAGGCAGGGTCGCTCGCGAAGCCGCGCGGGTCCTTGAGGAGCCGGGCGAGGAAGAGGTGGGCGAGCATCCCCTCTGCACGCGGTCGGGCAGCGTCGGGAACAGGCTCATGTCGTTGAGGAAGGTCGCGACGTTGGGGACGTCGCCCGACGCCATGCCGTACCAGTCGGTGGCGCAGAACAGGATCGCGGCGTCGTCGCCGAAGCGGGCGACGTGGGAGCTGTTGACCTCGCCCTGGCTGCCGAGCAGACCGTGGCCGTAGATCGACGCGCGGGCCTGGCGCAGCGGCTGCCCCTCGGCGGTCGGGAGCACCGAGCCGGGGATGTTGCAGGTGTAAGTCGCGGTGAAGTCGCCGTTGCGGTCAGGCAGCGGCGCTGGTGAGCGCGGCGGTGAGGGCGGTGGCGAGCAGGGCGACGCGCAGACGCTGCACGGGGGGCCTTCCGGACGCAGGGGGGTTGCGTCCGGGTTTCGCCTTCGCCGCCAGATCTCCTGCCGAGCAGGGCCCGTGGGTCAGCGGGGGAGCGGGAAGGCGGGGTCGGTGCCGGCGGCGATGACGGACGCGGCGACGGTGAACGGCGCCGCGTCGAGGTACTCGCGCAGCCGCGGGTTGTCGGTGCCCTGGGCTCTGGTCCGCGAGGCCGATGACAGCCAGGGCAGCCGGACCGTGCCGCCCTCGACGTCGACCGGGGTCTGGGTCGGGACGTGGACGTAGGCCTCGGCGTTGGCGCCCGACACGAGCACGCCGACCCGGTGGCCCTTGGCGAAGGTCCAGTCGGTCGGGAACAGCCGGATCGCCTTCTCGCCGGCGGCGTCGACGAGCGCGGCGCCTCGGGTCACCATCGTGGCGGAACCGTCGGGTGCGACGTCGTAGACGTTGATGGCGACGTTGGTACGGGGCACGAGCGGCGCGAGCTTCAGGGAGGCCGAGGGGACGCCGGCGAGGCGGGCGGTGCGCGTCAGCGGAGCGGAGAAGGTCCACGCGCCGGCACCTGTCTGCTCCTCACCGAGCGCGCCCGAGCCGCCGGGGCCCGCCGCGGAGTCCTGCGAGCCGACGTTGGTGCCGTCGTCGACGTAGGAGCCGGCCTTCAGCGAGCCGGTCAGCACCTTCGCATCCGACGGCGGCCAGGTCTTCTCGCTGGTCCAGGTGCCGGTGCTGGTCTGCGCGACGACGACCGGGTCCTTGACCTTCGGGGCGATGCCGCGCAGGTGCAGGTCGTAGAAGCGCATGACCTCGTCGAAGAACCGGTCGCGGCCCATTGCGAGCTCGTCGGCGACCATGTCGTTGCCGCGGACGTGGTCCCACCACCCGATCCACAGCCGCTTCGGGCCGGCGAGGGCGTTGAAGTAGTCGACTGCGCCGCCACCGACGTTGGTGTTGCTGTCGACGTAGCCCACGGTCATGAAGGTCGGCACCTTCGAGCCCTTGGCCTTGGCCACGAAGTCGCGGGCCTTCCAGAAGGCGCTGTTGACGTCGTCGCCGTAGTGCTCGACGAGGCCCACCTGGCAGTCGGCGCTGTGGGCGCTGGAGTTGACGATGTACTCCGGGTCCTCCTGGACCGACCAGCCGAGCTCAGCCGCGGAGCCGTAGCTCACCGCCGGGTAGGCGAGCGACTGCAGGAAGCGCACGCGGTCGTTGTAGGAGCCGCGGTAGCGGTCCGGGACGACCTGCTGCGCGACGACGGCCGCGAGGCCCTTGGGGCGAAGCGCCGCGCCGACCATGCCGGTGTTGGCGTCGTAGCTCTTGCCGTACATCCCGACCTTGCCGGTCGACCACGGCTGCGTGGCGGCCCACTGCACCGCGGTGACGACGTCGGTCTGCTCACCGGGGCCGAGGATGTCGAGGCAGCCGCTCGAGCCGCCGCTACCGCGCAGGCTGACCTGGACGACGGCGTAGCCGCGTGCGAAGACGCGAGCGCCCTCGATGAAGTCGAAGAATCGCGGCGTCGGGCCCTTGGCGCTGGTCTTGTCCGTGGGCGCGCGGTGCAGGTAGGGGCTGACGACGAGGATGACCGGCGTCTTGCCCTTCACGCCCTTCGGGCGCATGACCTCGGCGTGCAGGCTCTCGCCGTCGGGCGTCGCGATGTAGGTCTCGCTGTAGTCCGCGCCGGCGGGCGCGTCGGCGGCCTCGCCGGGGACGGCCAGCAGCCCGGTGAGGGCGACGGCAGCGATGAGCAGGGCAGAGCGGGTACGACGGAGCGAGCGCATGGCCGAGGACTTCGTCGTGGCGGGCGCGGCTCCTGCCTCACGACACCTGTTGCGCGGCCCACACCTCGTCGGGCGGCGTGCCCGTGGCGGTCAGCGTCTCGGACAACCCCGCGACCGCCGTGCCCGCGTCGATCGACACGAGCACGAAGCGGGCGACGACCATCCACTCGCCCTCGGTCTCCTGTCGCTCCACCGAGATCTCGTGGACCGGCTCGTCGTGGGAGCGCAGCAGCTCCGCCACGGCAGCCACCGCCTCGTCGGCCGTGGCGGCCGGCTGCAGGAAGCGCGCCAGCACCGCGAAGGTCGGCAGCACCAGGTCGGAGGTCGTGTCCTCGATCGTCACGACGGGGGCCTACCCCGCAGGCGGGTCGACCACGCGGATCCAGACCTGGCGAAACGGCGCGGATTCGAGCACCTTCAGCCGCGGGTCGGGGACGTCGAGCAGCCGGCCCGTCACGAGCGGCCGCAGCGGCGCGAGCCGCCGGTCCTCGAGCACCGCCTCGACGGCGCCGCGGTCGCCGCCGAGCACCAGCCCGTCGAGCTGCTGCGGCAGCAGGACGCGAGCCGCGGTGTCGGCCGCGGCCTGCAGGGCGACCGCCGACTGCCCCTCGCGGCGGCGGGCGAAGCGCTGCTGCGACCAGCCGCCGGCGGCGGACCGGCCGTGGACCTGGCGCGACCCGACCTTCGACGCGACCAGGCGCGGGCCCTCGAAGACGCCGACGGCGTAGCCCCCGAGGCGCACCAGCAGCACGCCGGTACGTCGTACCTCTGTGGTGTGGGCGACCAGGTCGGCGAGGGCATCACCCACCAGGGGTGGGAAGGGGACCTCGACCTCGGCGACCGCCCCGTCGGCAGCGGTGAGCCGGACCACCGAGGGCCCGACGTCGACGGTCACCTCGCCGTGCCGCTCGGCGAAGCCGTCGAGCCAGCGGGCCAACCGCTCAGGGGTGGTGGTGACCCAGCGGCCCCCGCCCGCGGCGGGCCGGGACGCGGCGGTCGTCAGCGGCCGGAGTCGATCGCGGCGGCGGTGTAGTAGGCCGACAGCAGGGTGTTGCGCAGGCCGGCTTCGAAGAACTGGCGCCCGCCCGCGACCTCGTCGATGGTCGCCGCGGTGTCCTCGGGCAGGTGGTACTGCGGGTAGTCCGAGGCGGTGCGCATCCCGGCCCAGCGCAGGGTGCGGAAGCCGGCCGAGGCCCACGACGCCTCGTCGCTGTTGCGGACGTTGCGGCCCTCGATGCTCACGGTGCGCTTGCCCTTGGGCATCTTGAGGAAGCCGTGGGTGACCTCGGCGAGCAGCTGGTCGAACTGCGGGTCGCGGGCGCCGCGCCACATGCACAGGCAGTTGTCGTCGGTCGCGGCTTTGCCGAGCGGCCAGGCGATCCCGACCATGTCGAAGCCGAGGTAGGCCTTCACCTTGCGGCCGGCGGCGGCGTAGGCCTTGGCCTGCTCTTCGGAGGCGAGCGCGCCCTCCTCCTCGCCGTTGTAGAGGCTGAAGACCATCGTGCGCTGGGTCTTCACCTTCGCGAAGGAGCGGGCGAGCGCCAGCACCATCGCTGTGCCCGAGCCGTTGTCGTAGACGCCCTGCACCGACTGGGGC
The DNA here is from genome assembly GCA_030697205.1 of Mycobacteriales bacterium. Lineage (NCBI taxonomy): Bacteria > Bacillati > Actinomycetota > Actinomycetes > Mycobacteriales > Mycobacteriales bacterium. The sequence continues at coordinate 14,989 of JAUYQP010000042.1, read as the reverse complement.
AGCACGTCGAAGTGGCCGCCCATGACGACGAGCTCGTCGGGCTTGGACGTGCCCTTCTTGGTCGCGGTGACCGCCTGCAGGACGCCGTTGTAGGTCTCCACCTGCACGGTCAGGCCGAGCGACTCCAGCTCCGCGACGAGGTCGTCCGTGGCGAGCAGCTGCGTCGGGGTCCCGGTCACCCGCAGCGCGAACTCCTCGCTGAAGGAGATCGCCCGGTCGGCGATCTGCTTGCCGGTGACCGGGGGCTTGGGGTAGTCGCGGAAGGTCGGGGCCTTCTTCGGCGCGGCGGTCGCGGACAGCGCGAGCGGGACGGTCACCGCGGCGGCGGTGACCAGAGCGAGGACCTGCCTGCGCACGACGTGCTCCTGACGGGAGAGGGCTTGCCTGAGGTCTTCGCCGTGTCGGCGCCACCTCCTGCCGTGCCGTGCGTCACGGCTCGGGAGCCCTAGGGTGGCGACGTGCTCGACCTGCTCGCGTCCGCGACCGCCTTCACCGCGATCGTCGCTGTGCTGCTCCTTGCCGTCGCCGGCCTCACCGTCGTGCCGTTCGTCGTGGCTGTCGGCATGGCGGAGCGGCGCGGCTTCTCCGCGACCCGGTGGGGCGCCGTCACGCTCGCGACCGCACCGCTCGGCCTGCTCGCCACCTACGCCCTGGTCGCGAAGACGGGGCTTCCGTGGCCGGTGGGGCTGCTGCCGGTGGTCCTCACCTGGGCGGCCCCCGGCGTGCTCTGGCTGCTCGAGGGCACGGAGCAGCTGGTCGGCGGCCGTGCCGGTCGCCACGAGTAGCAGGGCACGGGCGACCGACGTCGAACAACGAGGCATGCCCAGCAGAGTCGTGCGTCGTACGACGTGCCTCGCCCTGCTCGCGGGCGCGCTCGTCCCCGGGACCGCGTCTGCTGCTCGCTGCGACGTCGTCCAGCTCGAGACGCTGACGGTGCGCTTCGCCGGACCTCCGCCGTCGCTGCGCAGCGGCCGCGCCGTCTCGTTGGTGGTCGACGTCGTCCGGGGCGCTGGCACTCCCGCGGAGCTGGCCGCCTCCGACGTCGAGGTCTTCGTCGGGCTCACCGGTGACGGCTGGGGCGCCTACGACCGCAAGGTCACCGACGCCGCCGGTCGGGTCACCGCGTCGCTGGCGGTGCCCAAGGGGGTGCGCGGCCCGACCGAGCTCGACGTCGAGGGCGTCCGCGTCGTCGTCGACGCGCCGTGCGCAGCGGTGGAGGAGCACGGCCAGGTCGTGACCCCGTGGGCGAGGGTCCGCTAGCAGACCGAGCCGCGGTCGATGACCAGCGCCGTGCCGGTGATGCTGCGGGCCGCGTCGGAGGCGAGGTAGGCCACGGCTTGGGCAACCTCGTCGGCCTGGGTGAGGCCGGGCATGACCGAGAAGGTCCGGGCGAGCAGCCCCTGGTCCAGGTCGTCGGGCCAGGTCTTCGCGACCTCGCGCAGCAGCGGGGTGTCGACGCCACCGGGGCAGACCGCGTTGATGCGCACGCCATCGGCGGCCAGCTCCAGCGCCATCGACTTGGTGAGCTGCACGAGGCCGCCCTTGCTTGCGCAGTAGGCCGCGGTGTAGGCCTGGCCGCGCAAGCCGGCGATGCTCGCGACGTTGACGACGCAGCCCTTGCTCTCGCGCAGGGCGGGCAGGGCGGCCTGGGTGATGACGAACGGCGCGGTGAGGTTGAGCGCGAGGTGCTGCTGCCACAGCGCGAGGTCGAGGTCGTCGACCTTGAGCATCCGGACCATGCCGGCGACGTTGGTCACGACGTCGAGCCGGCCGTGCTCGCGCACGGTCTCGCGCACCGCGTCGGCGGCCGCAGCGCTGTCGGTGACGTCGACGCGGCGTACGCCCTCTGCGTCTGCGAGGTCCCAGCCGACCACGGTCGCGCCCTCGCGCGCGAACAGCGCTGCGGTTGCCGCCCCGATGCCGCTGGCCGCGCCGGTGACCAGGGCGACCTTGCCCGTGAAGCGGCTCATGTCAGGTGCCCGGACAGGTCGCCGACCTGGTCGAGGAAGAACTGCCGCTCGACGAAGTACCACGTGCCGTCGGTGCAGGCGAAGCGGTCGAGGTAGCGGCCGGCGCAGAGCGCCTGCAGCGGGCCGCCCTCGAGCTGCTGGTGGACGACGAAGGCCGACCGGCTCGTCGCGGTGTCGCCGTCGGCCTCGATGACGGCGTTGGCCGTGACGTGGCGGGTGCGCGGGGACCCGTCGTGGAGGCGGACCATCGAGGAGTAGAGGCCGTGCACGCCCGCGGCGCCCTCGGCCACGGTCGCGCCGTCGGGGCCGGTGAGACGGCCGCGAGCGAAGAGCTCGCCGACCGCGGACCAGTCGGCGGCGTCCATCGCCTCGGTGTAGAGCCCGTGCAGGGTGCGGACCGCCTCGTGGGCGGTCACCGGGTGTCGACCACGCGGAAGCCCTCGGCGAGCCGCCCGGTCTCGAAGCCGGCCTTCTCGGCGGTCACCGTCGCCCACATCCGGATCCGGGCGGAGAGGTCGTCCATGTGCGAGGTCTGGCTGACGTGGGCGCGCAGCGCCTCGACCTTGCGGTCGAAGGTGTCGGTGACGTCGATGAAGGTCGTCGCGCTCGGGTCGCCGCTCGCCATGATCCAGACCTCGTCGACGGTCCAGGCCTCCTCGGTGAGGTCGGTGTGGGCGAAAGGGTTGCGGGCGTCGGGGTAGACCGCGCACATCGCGACCTCGCCGGCCACCAGGTGGTCGGGGTGGCTCGCGTAGATCCGCTCCCAGTTGCGCTCCGGGGACTGCGTGAGCACCCGCTGTGGGCGCTTCTGGCGGATGACGCGGCTGACGTCGCGGCGCAGCTCGTGGGTGACGTAGAGCCGACCGTCGGGGTAGCCGAGGAAGACGACGTCCTCGACGCCGACCTCCTTCGCGGCCGCGCGCTGCTCGGCCTGGCGGATCCCGCCGATCTCGCTGCGCGGCACCGCCGGGTCGAAGCCGCCGGCGTCGCCGTCGGTGATCACGCAGTAGGTCACCTCGATGCCCTGCGCGGTCCAGGCCGCGATCGTGCCGGCGGCGCCGAAGTCGACGTCGTCGGGGTGGGCGGTGATCACGAGCGCGCGCTCGACCGTGGGGTCAGGAGAGGTCATGCGCGGCATCCTCTCAGGCGCCGAGCGCGTCGCAGGCCTGGGCGGGGGTGAGCACCTTGAGTCGGGGCACGGCGGCAAACGCCCGGTCGGTCGTCACGACGGCGTCGAGCCCGTGCACGAGCGCGGTGGCCGCGTGGACGGCGTCGCGCATCCCGAGGGCGCCACCGCGCGCGACCAGGTCGAGCGCCGCGTCGAGGACCACCTCGTCGAAGGAGTGCACCCGGCACGCCGTCTGCACGGCCCGCGCGTCGCGCGCCACCGTCCTCGGCGGGACGCCTCGGCGCAGCAGCACGTGGGCGAACTCCTGCACCAGCTCGACGCTGCACTCGGGCAGGAACAACCCCGCTGAGACCTGCTGCAGGAGCTGCTGGCACGGCTGGCGCAGCGGGTGCTCCCCGCCCCGGGCGTAGAGGAGGACGGGGGTGTCGAGGAGCAGCCGCATCAGGGCTGGAACCGGTCCAGTGACGAGACGATCTCCGCCTTGAGGTCCTCCTCGGAGCCGATGTCGATGGGCGGCGCCGCCAGGAGGTACCTCGCTGCAGCGCGTCGGGCGTCGTCGCCGGCGGGCAGCTTGTCGTCGATGGCCTCGCGCACGATCGTGGCCACCGAGGTGCCCCGCTTGGCTGCGGCCTCCTCGAGCCGGCGCAGGCGGTCGTCGTCGAGCAGCACCTGCAGCCGGTGCGTCAGCCGAGACATGTGCATACAGTAGCAGGTGCAGGTCTCAGGAACGCCTGTGGACGGCCGTGCTCCCGTCGTACCTGCGACCTAGGATGGGGGCAGTGAGCACCCTGCCGTACGACGACTTCGCACCTGCCGTGCTGGCTCCGGCAGGCCCGTCCGTCGACCGCCTGCTGGAGGGCCTCAACCCGCAGCAGCGCGAGGCCGTCGTCCACGAGGGCAGCCCGCTGCTCGTCGTCGCCGGTGCCGGCTCGGGCAAGACGAAGGTGCTGACGACCCGCATCGCCTACCTGCTGGCCGCCCGCGGGGTGCAGCCCGGCGAGGTGCTCGCCATCACCTTCACCAACAAGGCCGCGGGCGAGATGAAGGAGCGGGTCTCGGGCCTGGTCGGCCGCCGCTCCTTCGCGATGTGGGTGTCGACGTTCCACTCCGCGTGCGTGCGGATCCTGCGCGCCGAGGCCAAGAAGCTCGGCTTCACGCAGTCGTTCTCGATCTACGACCAGTCCGACTCGCAGCGCCTCATGACGCTGGTCTGCCGCGACCTCGACCTCGACCCGAAGCGCTTCCCGGCGCGCCAGCTGAGCAACCAGGTCAGTGACCTCAAGAACGAGCTGGTCGACTGGGAGACCGCCCGCGACCGGGCCGACAACGTCGTGCAGAAGCAGGTGGCGGAGGTCTACGCGAGCTACCAGGCGCGGCTGCGGCAGGCCAACGCGATGGACTTCGACGACCTCATCATGACGACGGTGTCGCTGCTGCAGGCCTTCCCCGACGTGGCCGAGCACTACCGACGGCGCTTCCGTCACGTCCTCGTCGACGAGTACCAGGACACCAACCACGCGCAGTACACCCTGGTCCGTGAGCTGACCTCGCCGGTCGGTGACCTCGGGGCGGCCGAGCTGTGCGTCGTCGGTGACGCCGACCAGTCGATCTACGCCTTCCGGGGCGCCGACATCCGCAACATCATGGACTTCGAGAAGGACTACGCCGACGCCCGCGTCGTGCTGCTCGAGCAGAACTACCGCTCCACGCAGACCATCCTCTCGGCGGCCAACGCGGTCATCGCGAAGAACCCCGACCGCAAGGACAAGCGGCTGTGGACCGACTCCGGTGACGGTGAGCGCATCGTCGGTTACGTCGCGGACAACGAGCACGACGAGGCCGCCTTCGTCGCGGGCGAGGTCGACCGGCTCACCGACGACCACCAGGTCAAGCCCTCGCAGGTCGCGGTCTTCTACCGCACCAACGCGCAGTCGCGGTCCTTCGAGGAGGTCTTCATCCGGGTGGGCCTGCCCTACCGCGTGGTGGGGGGCGTCCGCTTCTACGAGCGCAAGGAGGTCAAGGACGCCCTGGCCTACCTCCGCGTCCTGGCCAACCCGGCCGACGTCGTGTCGCTGCGGCGCATCATCAACACCCCGCGCCGCGGGATCGGCGACCGCGCCGAGGCCTGCCTCGACGCCTTCGCGGCCCGTGAGCGGATCGGCTTCCACGAGGCGCTGACCCGCTGCGAGGAGGTCCCGGGCATCGCGACCCGCTCCGCCTCCGCGGTGACCGCCTTCGCCGACCTCATGGAGGAGCTGCGGACCCTGGTGGTCGGCGGCATGCCTCCCGCGGAGGTGCTCGAGGCGGTGCTCGACCGCAGCGGCTACCTCGGCGAGCTCGCCGCGTCGGTCGACCCGCAGGACGAGTCGCGGGTGGAGAACCTCTCCGAGCTCGTCGGGGTGGCCCGCGAGTTCTCCGAGCGGGTGCCCGACGGCGGGGTGCAGGAGTTCCTCGAGCAGGTCTCGCTCGTCGCCGACGCCGACACGGTCCCCGGCGAGGGGGACGGCGTCGTCACGCTCATGACGCTGCACGCCGCCAAGGGCCTGGAGTACCCCGTCGTCTTCCTCACCGGGCTCGAGGACGGGGTCTTCCCGCACGAGCGCGTCTTCGGCGACGAGCGCGAGCTGCAGGAGGAGCGACGGCTGGCGTACGTCGGGATCACCCGCGCGCGCGAGCGGCTCTACCTCTCGCGCTCCGCCACCCGCTCGATGTGGGGACAGACCCGCTACAACCCCGCGTCGCGGTTCCTCGACGAGGTGCCGGCCGCGCTCGTCGAGTGGCAGCGCGCGGAGTCGACCATCGCGCAGGCCCCGGCGATGGCGGCGGTGGCCTCACGGGTGATGGGCACGCCGCGCGGTCGCACCGCCGGCCCGGGCCTGCGGCCGATCCCGGCGCTGGACGTCGGCGACCGCGTCACCCACGACACCTTCGGGCTCGGCACCGTCACGGCGCTGCGCGGAGCCGGCGACTCGATGCAGGCCGAGGTCGACTTCGGCGCCGGGACGGGCGCGAAGTGGCTGCTCCTGCGCTACGCGCCGGTGGAGAAGCTCTAGCGGTTAGACGCGGACGCCGTGCGCGCGCAGCCAGCGCAGCGGGCTCGTGGTGCCGCCGCCGACGCGGACCTCGAAGTGCAGGTGCGGGCCGGTGCTGTTGCCGGTCGAGCCGACGTAGCCGAGGGTGTCGCAGGCGTCGACCCGGCCACCGCGGATCAGGATCTTGCTCATGTGGGCGTAGGCGGTGACAGTGCCGTCGCTGTGGCGGACGGTCACGAGGTTGCCGTAGCCGCCGTCGTAGCCCGCGCTGACGACGCGGCCGGCCGCGGCCGCTCGGATCGGCGAGCCGTAGGAGCCGTTGAAGTCGACGCCCTTGTGCATGCGGCCCCAGCGCTGGCCGTAGTTGCTGGAGATGCCGCCGCCGTTGGGGCGGCAGTAGCGGGCGCGCTCGACCGGTGTGGCCTTCGGGCGGGTGCGGGTGCGGGTGGCCCGCGGCGGCGCGGCCTTCTTGACGGGGCGCGCGACGACCGGCAGCGGGCCGTCGAGCAGGTCGAGGCGCTTGCCTGCGGTGGCCGCGCCGAGGTCGATCACGGTGCTGGTCTGCGCGGCGGCGGTGACGCGGACGGTGTCGTCGCCGGAGCTGCTCGGGGCGGCGAGGCCGACCATGGCGAGGGTGCCGGCGACGAGCAGGACGGCAGGCACCGCAACGGTCCGGCGGGGGCCGGCGGGGGCGGTGCTGTGGGCGGAGGTGGCCGCGTCAGGCGCTGCGTCGGTGAGGACGTCGGCGTCGTGCGGGGCGAGCGGGGGGTGTGCGGAGGGCAACGTCTCGGCTCCGGTGTCGGGGTCGGGGCGGCACGGCACAGGCCCCTCACGGGGCCCGGACGCACGTCGACCGCCCGGAGAGGGGCGGGTCGTTACCACGACGTTATACGACGTAGCCCGGACGGCCAAGCCCACGTAGCCCGACGTGACTAGTTACTCAGCGGACGGACGCGGCCGTTCCTTGATCATCCGAGCGGTCTCGGCGGGTGGTGGCGATCATGCGCGGTGTGCCCCGCGGGCGTGATCGCCACCTCTGAAAGGGCCCGCGGGGGCGGCCGACTGCGGGGCGGGGAAGTGGCGATCATGCGCGGCGTGCCCCGCGGGCGTGATCGCCACATCCGGGGAAGATGGGGGCGGGAGGGAGAGGGTGCGCGCGGGTCGGTCAGGCAGGGGCGGTGCCCCGGCGCAGGCGGCCGAGGACCGCCAGGGTGCGGCGCGGCTCCGGAACGGGCGCCGGGGCCGGCACGGTGGCCTCGATGGGGGTGATCCCCGACAGGATCGTCGCGCCGTCGTGGTCGAGGTGGCTGAGCAGCGTCGCGATCTCGTGGACGACCCGGCCGTCGATCGGCAGCGACATGTGGCCGACGCCGCGCAGCAGGACGTTGCGGACCGACAGGTCGGGGTGGTCGAGGCGGGCGGAGCGCTTGGGGACGATGAGCTGGTCGAGGTCGGACCAGAAGGACACGAACCGAGTCCGGATGCCCGGCGCGGGCTCGGCGAGCTCGGTCATCAGCGACGACCCGGGCCGCAGCTGGCGGACCAGCTCGGTCGGCAGCAGCCGGGCCGCGACGGTGCCGGCGTGCGGCGAGCCGAGCGTGCAGAGGGTGTGGACGCGCGCGTCGCCGCCCATCCGCTGCACGTAGTAGCGCGCGACGACACCGCCAAGGGAGTGCCCGACGACGTGGACCCGCTCGTAGCCGGTCTCCTCGCAGGTCTTCTCGACCAGCCGGGCGAGGCGCGCGGCGGCCGAGCGCACGTCGTGGGTGAAGGGGCTGTAGTTGACCGTCAGGACCCGGCCGAAGCCGCGGCGGCGCAGCGCACGGCGCAGCAGCGTGAAGATCGAGCGGTTGTCGACCAGGCCGTGCACGAGCAGGATCGGCGTGCCCGCGGCGACGATGTCGCCCATGAGCAGTCCGCGCTGGGCCGGCGGCAGGTCGCCGAGGCTGAAGCGCTCGAGCTCCTCGCGCACCGTGATGCGACTGCGCTCCGACAGCACGCCGAGCGGGTACATCGCGGCGTGCGCGGCGACCCATGCGACCTCGGTGCCGGTGCCGCGCAGCCCCGCGGGGCTGCAGACGGTGCGGACGCCGCGTCGGGTCGTCGCCCCGGCGCGCCGCAGCGCGGGCCGTGGGTCCTGCACGTCAGCCTCCGGGGTCGCGGGTGCTCGGGCGTCCTACGGGCGTGACGCTACACACACCGTTGCCCGCGCGTGACGCAACGCACACCTGTCTGGCGTCAGAGCGATCCGCGAACAGGGGCAGACCACCGCGTACGCCGCGCGACGGCCCGCCCGCCGGGCGCCTCCGCGACGAGCAGGCCGAGCCGCCGGCCGGCCTCGGCCGCCACGTCAGCGGGCGCGAGGACAGCGTCGGCGACGCCGAGCCGCAGCAGGTCGGCGGGGGTGATGCCCATGAGGTCGGCGCACTCCTCGGGCGGCCGGCGGAGCGCGGCGGACGCGCCTTCCGGCCCGATCGCGGCGAAGTAGGCCTCGTCGGTGAGCAGCACGACGTCGGTGGCGGCGGCGGCGAGCGCACCGCCCGAGCCGCCCTCGCCGTGCACCACCGACAGCGTGGGGGACCGGCAGGTGAGGACCGCGTCGAGCGCCTCGCCCATGGCGGGCGCGACCCCGCCCTCCTCGGCCTCGGTGCCGGGCTCCGCCCCGGGCGTGTCGACGAGGGTGAGCAGCGGCAGCCCGAGCCGGTCGGCGAAGCGGGCAGCGCGGGTGAGCAGCCGGTAGCCATCGGGGGTCGGCCGGCCCCCGACCTCCGACGCCAGGGCGACGCCGACGACACCGAGGCCCGCGACCCGCCCGACGGCGGCAGCGACGGTGCTGTCACCGCGCGGTGCGCAGAGGTCGACGGCGCCGGTGAGCAGGCCCGCGAGCAGGGCGCGACCGCCGACGGAGCGCCCGCGGGCCCGGCGTACCTGCTCCCACCCCGAGGTCTGCTCGACCTCGTGCGGCGCGGCCGCAGCGGTCAGGGGTGTGGGTGTCCCGGGGGAGAGGGCGTCGAGCGCGCGGGCGAGCCAGCCGGGGACGTCCTCGCCGGGCAGGACGGCGTCGACGAGGCCGGCGCGGTGGGCGGAGGCGGCGGTGTGGCTGTCCCCGAGCGGCAGCGTGCCGGTGACGGCCTCGACGACGCGCGGCCCGGCGAAGCCGACGGTCGCGCCCTCGACGGCGACCCGCAGGTCGGCTGCGGAGGCCACCGAGATCCAGACGCCGCCGGTGGTCGGGACGTCGGCGACCGACAGGTGGGGCAGGCCCTCGGCGGCCAGGGCGAGCAGCGCGATCCGCGCCCGCGGGATGCCGACGAGCGCGGCCATCCCCTCCTGCAGCCGGGTACCCCCGGAGCGGACGAGGGTGACGAGCGGGACCCGCTCGGTGCGGGCGAGGTCGGCGGCGGCGACCAGCGCGGTCGCGTCGTCCTCGCCGAAGGAGCCGCCGAAGACCGAGAAGTCCCAGGCCGCGGCGACCGGGCCCGAGACCAGCCGCCAGACCGTGACGGCGGGCCGCGGGGAGTAGCCGGGCCACCCGCCCGGGTCGCGCCCGACGAAGGGGACCGGCACCCGCGCGGCACCCTCGAGCAGCGGTGCCCGCCAGTCGGTCGTCACAGTGCGCGTACTCTCCCACCGCTGGCACCACCGCTGTCGAGGAGGCCCCGATGACCACCACGTCCCGCATCCGCGTGGTCGTCGCGAAGCCCGGTCTGGACGGCCACGACCGCGGTGCCAAGGTCGTCGCGCGCGCCCTGCGCGACGCCGGCATGGAGGTCATCTACACCGGGCTGCACCAGACGCCGGAGCAGATCGTCGAGACGACGATCCAGGAGGACGCGGACTGCGTCGGCCTGTCGATCCTCTCGGGCGCCCACCTGACCTTGATGCCCCGCGTCGTCGAGCTGCTGCGCGCCCGCGGCGCCGACGACGTGGTCGTCTTCGGCGGCGGCATCATCCCGGAGGACGACATCCCGGTCCTCGAGGCCGCCGGCGTCACCAAGATCTTCACCGCCGGCGCGTCGCCGAAGGCCATCGTCGAGTGGGTCCGCGAGAGCGTCGGCAGCGCGACCGCTAGCTGACCCCCGCGACCCCGCGCCCCGCTCCTGCGTCCGCATCCAAGATCAACAGGCGTTCTGCACGAGACTCGCCGACAGGTCGCGTGCAGATCCCCTGTTGATCCTGGCTAGTGGCTGGCTAACCGGCGGCGGACCGCGACCCCTGCCACCACGAGCAGGGCTGCGGCTGCGGGCAGGGTGGCGGGCAGGCCGGTGCTGGGCAGGGTCGGAGACGGTGCGGCGGGCGGGGCGGCGGGCGGCACGGCAGGAGGTCCGGCGGGGGGCGTCACGACCGGGGGTGCGGCTGCGGCGGCGCGCATCGGGAGCGAGAAGGTCGAGCCCGGACCGGTCGTCACCGTGATCGCGTCGGCGACCAGGTTGTTGCGCGACGTCATGTCGGTCGCCGCCAGGGTGAGCCGCACCGAGTGGCCGGCGTCGAAGCGGTGCGCGAAGCCGAGCAGCTGGATCGTGACGGGCGACTCGAGCGCCGCAGTGGGGATGCGCGCCGGGGCGATGAGCCGGTGGATGAGCTCGCTCGAGCCGTCGGGGGCGACGTCGTAGACCTTGCCGAACATGACGAGGTCGGTGGGCGCGACGTGCGACAGCCGCAGGGTGGCCGACGGGACGCCGACCGACTCGGTGTCGGTGGCGAAGGGCTCGGACGTGAACGACACCGACTGGCCCGGCTGCTCGGAGGGCTGGCGCGGGTCGGTGCCGTCACCGGTGAAGTTCGACGTCTCGGTGAAGGCCGCGGGCTGGCCGCCGGGCGGGTTGAGGAACATCGCGCTGCCAGTGGTCGCGCCGGCGGTCACCAGGGCGTCCGTCCCCGAGAGCGTGAAGGTCGTCGAGGGCATCGCGGGGTAGGCAGCGGCAGCGGCGTACTGGCTGGCGTTGCTCGCCCCGGTGGCCTCGGGGGTCCAGTCGCGGTGCCAGCTGAAGCTCGGGAAGGGGTCGGCCTTGCCGCGCAGCGCGCTGTCGAAGAAGGCCAGCGTGCGGCTGGTGAGGTAGCAGCCCTCGAGGCCGGCGAAGCCCTCGCCGCCCGTCCCGCCGCCGTAGACCTCGCACTCGCCGGGCAGGCTGGTGTAGCCGCCGTGCCCGCCGGAGTTCCAGACCATCTTGACGGTCTTGCCGCGGGCCTTCAGGGCGGTGTAGGTCGCGAGCGCGTCGTTGACGTTGAACAGCGTGTCGCGCTGGCCCTGGACGAACAGGACCGGGATGTCGAGCTCGGGGACATAGGTGGCGGCAGACGCCCGGCCGAGCAGTGCGCGGTCCTCGGCGGAGGCGTCGCCGGTCGCGACGATGCGCGCGAAGACCTCGCAGACCTCGACGGTGAAGCCGACGCAGGGGGTGCCTGCCACCAGAACGGGGTCGGCCGAGGAGAGCTTGTCGCCGGGGCAGTTCCCGTTCATCGCTCCCGTCGGGGGGATCCCGCCGACGGGCTGGGTGTTGCCCGCGGCGAAGAGCAGCGTCGTCCACTGCGCCTTGAAAACGCCCTGCTCGTGGAGCTGGTGGGAGAAGCCGGTCGGGTCGCCGGGCTTGACCCAGTTGTTGGGGTAGAGGGAGTACTGCAGGAGGTTCCAGGTGCGGCCCGGCGCGGCGGCCCGGACCCGGTCGTCGATGCCGGCGTGGACGAGCTGGCCGCCGCCGCCGTAGGAGCCGCCGACCGTGCCCACCACCGGACCGCGCGCGTCCTTCAGTACCTCAGGGCGGGCGGCGAGGACGTCGACGAGCTGCCGCGCGGCCTTCCCGTCGTAGTCGGCCTGGTGCAGCGTGATGCAGCCGCCCGAGCCGCCGAAACCGGCGCTGGTCCAGGTCAGCACGACGTAGCCGTGGCGGGCGAAGTAGCTGGCCTGCGCCACGACCTCGGGCGCGGACTTCGACAGCCCGAAGCCGTGGGTGATGAGCATCGCCGGCTGCGGGGTCGCCGCGGTCGCGGAGACCGGGACGTAGAGATCGGTGTCGATGTCGACCTGGTGGTCGTCAGCGGGGCCGTCCGTGACCGTCACGAGCGCGGGGGTGACGGTGAACTCGTCGAGCGCGCCGGCGGGGGAGGCCGTCGCGACGCCCGCCGTGAGGACGGCGGCGGAGAGCAGCAGGGCGAGACGCACGGGGGTGCTCCTGGTGTGGGGTGGGTCACCACTGTGCCTGTTGCAGCGCCATTGCGGGCAGGATCTCCGAAGGCCGCGCGCGGGGACCTCCCGCCGGGTCGCTACCCTCGCTCCCGGCTGCCGAACGGGCACCCCGACGGACAGGACCCCTCGTGGACCTCATGGAGTACCAGGCGAAGGAGCTCTTCGCCAAGCACGGTGTGCCGGTGTTCGCCGGCGAGACCGTCGACAACCCGGCTGACGCCCGCGCGGCTGCCGAGCGCATCGGCAAGGCCGTCATGGTCAAGGCGCAGGTGAAGGCCGGCGGCCGCGGGAAGGCCGGTGGCGTGAAGTACTGCCCCACGGCCGACGAGGCGGAGGCGCGCGCCACCGACATCCTCAAGCTGGTCATCAAGGACCTGCCCGTCCTCAAGGTCCTCGTGACCGAGGCGTCGGACATCGACAAGGAGTACTACGTCTCCTTCCTGCTCGACCGCGCCAACCGCACCTACCTCGCGATGGCGTCGATCGAGGGCGGCATGGAGATCGAGGAGCTCGCGGTCGAGCGCCCCGAGGCCCTCGCGAAGGTCCCGGTCGACGCGATCGTCGGCGTCGACGCGGCGAAGGCAGCCGAGATCGCCGACGCCGCCGGCTTCCCCGCCGACGTCCGCGACCAGGTCATCGAGGTCCTGCAGAAGCTCTGGGTCGTCTTCGTCGAGGAGGAGGCCACGCTCGTCGAGGTCAACCCGCTCGTCCGCACCCCCGAGGGTCAGATCCTCGCGCTCGACGGCAAGGTCACCCTCGACGGCAACGCGGAGTTCCGCCACAGCGACGTCTTCACGACCTACGCCGACGTCGTCGCCGACGACGACCTCGAGGGCCGGGCCAAGGCCAAGGACCTCAACTACGTCAAGCTCGACGGCCAGGTCGGCATCATCGGCAACGGCGCGGGGCTCGTCATGAGCACCCTCGACGTCGTCGCCTACGCCGGTGAGGCGCACGGTGGCGTCAAGCCCGCCAACTTCCTCGACATCGGCGGCGGCGCCTCGGCGCAGGTCATGGCCGACGGCCTCGAGATCATCCTGTCCGACAAGGACGTCCGGTCGGTCTTCGTCAACGTCTTCGGCGGGATCACCTCCTGCGACGCGGTCGCCGACGGCATCGTGCAGGCCCTCGCCATGCTCGGTGACGGCGCGAGCAAGCCCCTCGTCGTACGCCTGGACGGCAACAACGTGGAGGAAGGGCGCCGCATCCTCGCGGAGGCTGCCCACCCCCTCGTGACGGTCGTCGACACCATGGACGGGGCGGCCGACAAGGCCGCCGAGCTCGCCAACGGGAGCGCTGCGTAATGGCCATCTTCTTGACCGCGGACAGCAAGGTCATCGTCCAGGGCATCACCGGCTCGGAGGGCACCAAGCACACCCGCCGGATGGTCGCCTCGGGCACCAACGTCGTCGGTGGCGTCAACCCGAAGAAGGCCGGCAGCGACGTCGACGGCATCCCCGTCTTCGCCACCGTCGCCGAGGCGATGGCAGCCACTGGCGCCGACGTCACCGTCGTCTTCGTGCCGCCGGCCTTCGCCAAGGCCGCTGTCATCGAGGCGATCGACGCGGGCATCGGCCTGGCCGTCGTCATCACCGAGGGCATCCCGGTGCAGGACTCGGCGTACTTCTGGCAGTACAACGTCGACAAGGGCAAGGCGACCCGCATCATCGGGCCGAACTGCCCCGGCCTGATCAGCCCCGGAGCGTCCAACGCGGGCATCATCCCGGCCACGATCGCGCCCACCCCGGGCAAGATCGGCCTGGTCTCGAAGTCTGGGACGCTGACCTACCAGATGATGTTCGAGCTGCGGGAGTACGGCTTCACCACGGCCGTCGGCATCGGTGGCGACCCGGTCATCGGCACCACCCACATCGACTGCCTCGAGGCGTTCCAGAACGACCCCGAGACGGTCGCGATCGTGATGATCGGCGAGATCGGCGGCGACGCCGAGGAGCGCGCGGCCGACTACATCAAGGCCCACGTGACCAAGCCGGTCGTCGGCTACGTCGCAGGCTTCACCGCCCCTGAGGGCAAGACCATGGGCCACGCCGGCGCCATCGTCTCCGGCTCCTCGGGCACCGCTCAGGCGAAGAAGGAGGCCCTCGAGGCCGCCGGCGTCAAGGTCGGCAAGACGCCGTCCGAGACCGCTGAGCTGATGCGAGAGATCATGCGCAACCTCTGACACTGCTCGGACATCGAGCTTGTCGAGATGAAGGCCCCCGGTTCGCCGGGGGCCTTCGTCTTCCTCGGCCGGTCGTTCTCAGCCGCCGCCGCCTGCATAGGGAGGTAGCGGCGGACGCGAGTACGACTGGACCTCGCCCTCCGTGACGTGCTTGGAGGTGTCGGAGACGCCCCGGAGGCTCCCGCGGCGCTTGTGGTCGTGCCGCCAGGCGAAGAGCAGCACCAGCGCGATCACGGCCAGCACGATGATCCAGAACATCATGGCGTCTCCTCCGGAGGGGAGTGCCAGCATGCGCCCCGGCGAGCTTGTTGGCAACGACTCAGGTGACGGCGTTGCGCTCGGCGTACCCGGGCGCCAGGTGCTCCGCACCGGCCAGTACGGCGACCAGGTGCTCCACCGCGTCGTACACGTCGGTGTGGCTGACGTAGAGCGGCGTGAAGCCGAACCGGGCGATCCCGGGGCGGTCCCCGTCGTCGCGGAAGTCGCCGATGA